>CAMWQX010000144.1 GCA_947176475.1 uncultured Bacillota bacterium | reverse complement strand
GCATATGTTGATTTAATTATGTATTTTACTATTGAGAATCCGGATAAACATGTCATCGATGCTTTAAATGAAGCTAAGCTTGAAGCCGAAAAAGCCAATCGTGCTAAAAGTGATTTCTTAAGTAGTATGTCTCATGAGATAAGAACGCCTTTAAATGCCATAGTAGGTTTTTCCGATTGTATCTTAGAAGAAAAATCTTTGCGTCTTGCTAAGAGTGATGCTAATGATATAAAGTTAGCATCAGAAAACCTTCTGGAGATCGTAAATGGAATTTTAGATATTTCTAAAATTGAAGCAAATAAGATGGACATAATTGAAGTTAACTACGAACCAAAGGAGACCATCGACAATATTGTTAAATTAGTTAAAACGAGAATTGGCGAAAAGAATATTGAGATGCGTGTTAACTATGATGCAAAATTACCTCAAACTCTTCATGGTGACGTAAGTAAGATAAAGCAAATAATAACTAATATTTTAACCAATGCTGTTAAATATACTGATTCAGGAAATATTACCTTAGATGTTAAAGCGAATATTTCTAAAGACATATGTGATTTGAATATTTCTATAAGTGATACCGGAAGAGGTATAAAAGAAGACCAAATACCTAATTTATTTAACAAATTTGAACGTTTAGAAGAGGATAAGAATACATCTTTAGAAGGAACCGGATTAGGTCTTTCTATAACTAAAAGATTAGTTGAACTAATGCATGGTACTATTGAAGTTGAAAGTACCTATGGCAAAGGTTCTAAATTTACTGTTAACCTAAAACAAACCATCAGTAAAACTAAAATTAAGAAAAAAGAAGAAGTTATAACCGATAATAAAACCGATTTTAAGGATGCCAAAGTATTAGTTGTTGATGATAATAAAATCAATTTAAAAGTTGCATCTAAACTTCTTTCTAATTATGGCATAGTTTCCACTAATGTCGAAAGTGGCTTTGAATGTTTAGATTTGCTAGCCAATGGTGAAAAATTCGATTTAATTCTTTTAGATGATATGATGCCTAAAATGAGTGGAGTTGAAACCTTTAAAAAGTTAAAAAAACTAAAAGACTTCAAAATTCCTGTAGTAGCTTTAACTGCTAATGCCATTGCCGGCATGAGAGAAAAATATCTAGGTTTGGGATTTAATGATTATTTGCCTAAACCAATTGAAAAAGAAGAACTATTAAAGATATTGAATAAATACTTATAATAAGGAGAATTTATGGATACAGTAATAGAATTTGTCGTGAGTGATTTATATAAATCTGCTGAGTTTTATATAAAATATCTAGGATTCAAAGAAGAATTTACCGAATATGTTCCTCCGTCATGGATGCAACTAAAGAATGGGGAAACAATCATCATGTTGGTTACTTACGATTATGCTAAAAAAGACATACCTGGATTAAAAGAGTACACTCCATCAACTAATCTTTATAAATTTCGTTATTCTTCACTAGATGAAGTAAAAGAAATATATGAAAATATAAAAAAAGACAATAGGAAGATTTTCTTAGACTTTAGAAAAAGTGATTATCGTTATGAATTTGGTGTCTTTGATGAAGATGACAATATGATATTAGTTACAAAAGTAACGGATGAATAGGGTGGTTGTATGAGTTTAGGAAAAGTAATAATAATAGGTGGAAATAAAAGAGCTGGTAAAACAACTCTTTCTTTAAAATTGCATAAAAATTATCAGTTTAACTATTATAACTTTGATATGCTTCTCGATTCGTTAGAAGAATCCCTTCCAATCCTTAATGATAAGAACGATTCTAAATATATTACATTATTAGAAAGCATGGTTAAAAGATCATTACTTGATGCCCAAAACTATGGAATCAATTCTGTGTATGAATATATTTTTACTCCTAAGGAATTAGCTAATTTTAAATATCGTGATGATGTTCAAATAATATTTCTTGCTAATTTAGATGCCAATATGGCTAATATTGAAAGTGATTTAAAAACATATTCTAAAAGATATGATTGGCCATCCTTTGTAAGTGATGAAGATATTAACCGCAATATAGAGTGGATATTAAAACAAAATGAAAAACTATTAATAGAGTGTAAAGAATATCATTTTAATTTAATTAATACCTCAAGAGGGGAAAAACGTGATAAAATAATTAACAATATTATTAATAATTTATTGGAGGGATATTATGAAGACAATTGTACTAGCAAGTAATAATAAACATAAAGTAGAGGAATATCAAAGTATTTTAAGTGATTATAAATTGCTAACTTTAAGTGAATTAAATTATTTAGAGGATATCGAAGAAACCGGAGATACTTTTGAAGAAAATGCTCTTATTAAAGCATCAACAATTCATGAATTTTTAAAAGAAAATAACCAAGACTATATAGTTCTAGCTGAAGATAGCGGATTATGCATTAATGCTTTAAATGGCGCACCAGGAGTTTATAGTGCAAGATATTCGGGAGTTCATGGCAATAGTGCAGCTAATCGTGCTCGTGTTTTAAAGGAGTTAGAAGGAGTAAGCGATCGCAGTGCCTATTTCATATGTATTATAGCCCTTTACTATCCAAATGGGGAATATAAAACTTATATAGGAAAAACTTATGGAACAATTACAGAAGAAGAAAGAGGAAAAACTGATTTTGGTTACGATTCTATTTTTCTATCTAGTGATTTAGGAATCACTTTTGGTGAAGCAAGCGAAGAAGAGAAGAGTAGTGTATCGCATCGTGGGCGTGCTATTAATGAAATGTTAAAAGATTTATAGGAGAGATAAAATGACAGTAAAAGAAAATTATTATAATGTAGAAGATTATACCGAATTATATAAATCCGTTGGATGGGAGCCTATTGCCTTAGAAAATGCCAAAATAGCCCTTTTAAATAGTGTTTACTCGGTATCAATTTATGATGGCGATAAAGCTATTGGTTTTGGTAGAATGATTGGGGATCAAATAAGATTCTTATATATATGTGATATAATGGTCCGTCCTGAATATCAAGGACAAGGCGTTGGTAGAATGATTATGGAAAATATCCTAAATAGAATTAATGAAATTAAGAAGCTTGAACCACGTGCCACAACTTATTTAGGTGCCGTTTCTGGAAAAGAAGGCTTCTACGAAAAGTTTGGTTTCAAAACTCGCAAAGAAGATGGAACTGGTGAAGGAATGGTTCTACACTAGTATGAGTAACCGCAGTAAAAAGTTCATTTTTGTTCCCTTTTGTTTACTTGCTCAAGCCTATCAAGCTGAAGGTATTGTTAAATATGAATGGAAAAGCTCCATAAAACCCTTTGTTGAATTATTAATAGACAATGATATAAATATAATTCAAATGCCCTGTGCTGAAAGTACATTCAATAATTCATTAATTCGCAAGACTCAAGGTCTATCATCCTATGACACACTAGAATTTAATGAACATACACATATCTTAGCTCAAAGCGTAGCAAGTCAAATTAAGAATATTATTACATCAGGATATGAAGTAATTGCTATTTTAGGAATTGAACAATCGCCATCTTGCTGTGTTAATTATATATATACCAATAATGGAACCGAAAAGCGAAAAGGCTTGTTCATGCAAAAATTATATGAAGAACTTTCTGGTTTAGATATTCCTTTCATTGGAATAAATAGAAAGTATATTAATAAATCATTGAATATGTTAAAAAAAATTATCAAAGAAAATATAGCAAAATAGACTATTTATTTAGTCTCTTTTTTATTTTTTGCATATTATACACTAGAAAGGAATGTTTATATGAATCCAAGATGTGTTGAACAAGAAATGAACCCATCAAATATGGGGCAACCAATGGCACAACAAATGCCTTATTCAATGGAAAATACGGGATGTATGTGTCCACCTGTTTATGAGTGTCCAACTGAAAGAGTATGTTCAAGAGTTATCGTACATGAAGTTCCTCATGTTGTTCCCATAAATACCAAGATGATTAATCATCATGTATATCGTCATACTTTCACTCCATGTTACACTTATTCAGAATGTGATACATGCGAAAATGTTTATGATCCATGTGGCAAAAACTTCTAGAAATAGAAGTTTTTTTCGTGAAATTTAAAGTAATTTCACCTTTTATCCGTAATAATTATTATAGAGATAGATATTAATCATTGTTGTTAATAAGGAGGAAAATGAAAAAATTAATAAGTTTAACAATAGGAATATTAAGTATACTTAGCCTTAGTTCGATAAATGTTGATGCAGCTGCTTATAAATATCATGGCTATGTATACGAAGGGGATAAAATTAATAATATATATTACAAGAACAAGGATAATACACTAAATGAAGCAAGAATTTTTAAGATAAGTGATTA
>CAMWQX010000143.1 GCA_947176475.1 uncultured Bacillota bacterium | reverse complement strand
GCCTTTAATAGTTTTCTTTATAAAAAGCTCATTGAGTTGAAATTCACCATATTTTTTACTCATTTACATTTTTACCTCCATCAAGGATATTCGCTACTTTCCAAGAAAGATAATTTGCCACCGTACGTTTAAAATCTTCCGCCGTAGGCAGTACATCTACTTTCACATGTTGGTTATATGTCCAATCAGCACCAATTTTGTTAAATACATTATCATATCTAGTTTGAGCTTCGATCAGTTCTGGTTCTATAGGCTCAATCTTTTTCTTTAACTTGCTGATCGCTTTATTAATTTTCTCAATCTCTTTTACAAGCTCTAATTTGTCAGTGCTATTCTCGAGGTTCTTTAGTTGCTTATTCTTTTCTTTTAACTCATTTTCTATAGAAAGCAATTCTTTTCTTAGAGGGTCAATTTTTTCGTGAATCTTATCTAAAATCTTTTGAGGCTCTTTCAATGCAGCTTTTGTTGTCACTGTATCTGTTATCAATAAACTATTATCTTCTGTATAATAAGATGTGTCTGGTTTGCAGTCTAGTACGATATCAACAATTTCGTTATATCTGCCAATAGCGTTGTCTACGTCTCTAAGATTTACCTCTTGATTCGATTTCTTTCTATTTTGTCTAGAATATCCGTCGTTTGTAAAATCAATAAATTTAACTTTTTTCTTTTCTGGGTGAGCATGCCCTACATCAAAAACATAGATTGCTGTCTGCACACTTGATCTACCACAGAAAATATCCCCCATTTTTATTGATGCAACTAGAGTATTATTATCAAGAATATCACGAGAAAAAGAACCTCCAGCTCCAGCACCTGCATTTTCCTGTATCAGAACTGCTGCATGTCCTCCCCTCATACGACTTAAAGCAAGCTTTACGAAATTAAATCCTTTTCCTTCTGCAGAATATGGCGGATTTAGTAAGAACACATCGGCTGGAAAATCATCATTTTTATCGGAACCTTGCGCATATTTACCGGAGTAATTACGTAAAGAATCATCACACAAAATATGCGTAGAACCGTCACCCATAAGGAACATATTTAATACAGCAAGAGAGTACATGTCTGGACGAAGTTCAACGCCTAGTAACTGTTTCATCTTAATATTATTGATTCTTTTGTCTCGCTCTTCCTTATCTTCAATCTGATTAGCTTCTTTTATCATTGCTTTCATAGACGCAACGAGAAATCCGCCAGAACCAGCGGCATAATCCCAAACATAACTATTCATATTCACCTGACAGAGCCTGACCATTAAATCGCACACATAACGTGGTGTGAGAACCACATCATTTTGGTCGCCATCAGGAACCTTTACCCAGTCATTTAAGACATTAAACAGCTTGCCTGTGAAATCTAAATGGTATTTCTTCTTTGTAAAAAAAGGAACAATATCATGTTTTACAGTGATATAAACCTTTTTCAAGCGACTTTCTCCAGCTTTATAATGTTTGTATAAATCTGTCTGAAGAAATACCTGTTGGAAATTAGTTTTTATTAAATCAACTTTTTCTTTAGGGATGTCCTTGTTATCAAGATAAGAAGAAATGGTATTCATAATGGTTACACCATCATGTGAATTAGTTTCTTCTTTACTTTTCAAATCATCAATTTCAAGTGGAGCGACTATTGTTTTACCGTTTTCTTCAACTCCAAGTCCAGCAATGATCATTCCAGATATTAACTTAACCCTATAGGTTTCACTAATACTGTATGTGTCTCTCATTTCCTGGTTTAAATGTTTGAGATTAACTTCTATTTGAGCTTCTAACTTCTGCGTGAGATTCTCTCTTTCTTCTTCAGTTAAATATAGTGCATCGACTTTTTCTATGAAATCTTCAAGCTCACTATTTGATAGGAATGATAAATCTTCATATTCGCCTACTTGCTTTGGAATATTATAGTTTTCATCTGAGACGTAATATACTTTTAATGCCGTTTCTACATTTTTACCATCATTCCATCCGGTGATTCCGATTGCAATGACTTCTTTATAGGAATCAGTACCGTTTACAATGGCAGTAGCGTAGTGAACCGCTCCATTTACAGCGTATTTAGCTATGTTAGTATAATTAGGCAAGTCATTTTTTCCATAATTATCTACTTCACCCATATCATTCAGTTTTTCAAGGTCATCTTTTTTCCCTTTTGCTTCAATCATTACAGGAATATTGCGACCTTTGTATTCAACAAAGCATTTAATATCGGGGAAATTGCTTCCTGAACCTCCTTTTTTACTAGGTGCATTTTTCAGTGCAGCATCAATTTCTGTATTTATACTTTCCGTTTTGGTGTAATATAGAACTCCAAATTTTTTTAGCCAACCTTTCGCTATATCCTCGACCTTTTCTTCGATGCTTTTTGTTGTGCTGCTTTTTGCCATGATAAAAATTCCTCCTTCACACCCCTTGGGGGATTAATAATCTCTGCAACCATTCACCTTATAGAACAACGCCCCCACAGACGCAAATTTCTGCAGATTATAATGGAGACATGCTTACGGTGGCGGCAGCAATAATACTACGTATATTTTTGTAAATATAAAGTATTCTTATGAAATTAGTAGTGTGCAGCTTATAGGTGTTTCTTCAAAATGTTATGTTTTATATGTCTTTCTTCCACATATGGGTGTTTTATATGTTTTCTACGCCTAAATTTACACTAGTTTTTGGCATTTCGCGCCTTCTGGTAATCGGGTTTATCACATTATCCCTTCCTGTTGTCATTTCTTCTTATTATGGAAGTCACTGCAGTGCATGTAGCATATTACAATACCGTCCAACGCTTCATAAAAAGAACGGCAGTGTATAACTTTTCCAGATCTTATATATAGGTGATGATTGAAAATATAATATTTTCGTTGCCAGTTCTGCTTCATATCCTGTAATATCAAAATTCTCTCCAATAAATCCCCAGTATACAAGATCAATACTGTAAGACAACATATTTTCTTTGCACTACTGGATAATCAGGTGTTCATATGGGATTTTGTTATTCAAATCATCTATCTGCCTAGTAAGATTACACAGGTTGACAAGGAGCATCTTGATGGATACGGAATCATCGGTAGGGAAGGCTGGTTCATATCCCGGCTTGCATACTAGGAAAGCACAGTATTCCTTCCTAGCATTAGCAAGTACATAGTCTTTACAACGAAAAGTATGGTAGATAAGCTGTCTCATATCGTCGAGTTCCTTCTGGTCCAAAATATCTGTGAATTTATTTGTTTATGAAAGTATATAATCAAAATTCCAATTATAGGGCTTATCCATTTCATCATATTGTTACATGGTAATCATACGCGCAATTGTCAGAAGTTGAGTTCCAGTTACATTATATCGTATAATAACCTTAAAAACAACAAAGAACAGATAAATTGTTTAGTCCGCTACGCACCTTAACGATTTCATTTTCTCCCTGTAATTGTTACATCAGTACACTGTGAAGAAGGTCATCTACTGGGGTGGCTGGTAGCAGATTTATTAAAGGTGGTAAATTATATTATTACTGAAATGAAGGGACTTGTTGTGAAAAAGGTAACGATGAGTGTGTGGAAATTATTAGTACAAATGGGAAGCAGTTTCGTTAAAGTATTTAAATTGCTTAAACACCTGGTTTCTAACTATCATAGTTGCTACATGAGTTCTGATTTCGAAGTAAAGTAGAATTCTAAGGCAGGTTATGTGACGGCGCAAAGGCCGTTAATAAAGGAGACATTTGGAGAGAAAAAGGTTAGAACTTTGAAGACATTCGATGTAAAGTTATTTCTTATAAAACTCCAACAGGAAGATATAAAAAACTACAGTCCCATCCATAAAATAAGAAGCGTGTTCAGATCGATTTTACACATGGCGGTCGATGATGATGTTATCGTCAAGAATCCATTTGGACTTCGACTTGCAGGGTTGGTGTTAACGATACTGTTACAAGGTAGGCTATTTCAAAAGAGCAAATTAGGAAATGCCTTAAATATGTGCATGTGATGTGGCGTACTGTAAATATTTTGAAAGAGTCTACATCCAGTTTTATACAGGAATGTGTATTATGGAATTTGGCAGTCTGTTACTTAAAGATATTAACCTTGAAAACAGAAACGTAAACATTGACCATCAGTTACAGAAAACCAGTGATATGCAGTATATCGTAGAATCATTCTAGACCATTATAGAGAACAGGGTGGCGACAAAGATGGAAAAAGTGACAGGCAAAAGTCAATCAGCCAGAATATGTTTAAGGTGATTTAAGTAATAAGGGAAAAATGATTATGTGGACCTTAATGATATAAAGTTACCAAGGTTTTGGAATGGAAAATACAGATAATATGATAT
>CAMWQX010000142.1 GCA_947176475.1 uncultured Bacillota bacterium | reverse complement strand
ATAATTATCTGTTAAATCATCTAAACTTATTTTAAAAATCTTTGATATTGACTTTGCCTGTAATATATCTGGTGTAGTTTGTCCTAACTCCCAATTAGATACAGTTTGTCTTGTGACATTCAATTTTTCTGCTAAACTTTCTTGTGATAGTCCTTCTTTTTTTCGTAATAATAAAATTTTTTCATTTATATTCATATTCTTATCTCCTCTCACATTTAAGTATAGCAAAAATAATTATATTTTCTAGCAAATCTCTTTAGAATTTTCGCAAAATATCTTAACAATGTAATTTATTATTATCCAATTAATACATCTAAAAGAATAAAAACTATAATGGCAATTATTGCTGATAAAATGGTTAACAAAAATTTTTGATAAGGAACTTTAGCTTTTTCTTCTTTTTTTTCATCATGGGTTAATGATTTATTTTCATAAAAAGAAACTATTTCTTTGTAAGTTTGAATGTCATATTCACTTTTGATCTTTTCTATTTCAAAAGCAGTTATTATGGTTATCAAGGTAATTAAAATCCATATACCAAGTCCAATTATCCCTACAAATTTAAGTAAGGGATAAGAACTACATATCATGATAATTAGTTCAATTGAATAAATTTTTGATAAAGCAATAAATCCCTTTCTATCATTCTCATTAATTGTTTTTTTCATTTTTTCTATATCTCCTTCTACTAAATTGTCTAGAGATACATCAAAAGTATTGCTTAATAGTTTCAAACTATTAATATCAGGATATGTTTTATCATTTTCCCAATTAGATATTGTCTGTCGAGAAGTATATACTGTATCAGCTAATTCTTCTTGGGACATATTCATTTTTTCTCTAAATGTCTTTATTCTATTTCCTAATTCCATTTTGCACCTCCGATATTAATTTATCATGAAATATAAAATTTTTCTGTCAAATATCTTTTACATTAGATAGTTGGTGATTATTCTAAGATAATTATACCCTTAAAAAAGCAAATACTATATTATATATTTGCTTTATTTAATATTTAATTTCCCGGCATTGCTAAATTTATTTTTTCCATATACAAACTTTTTATCATTGGTGTTGCTAGGCAATTCAACAACCTCTAAAATCCAATTTTTAATGTTTACTAATAATTTTAAATTTTCTTTCTTTACTAGATAATATGGAGATAAATCACTTAATTCATCAGCTGTAGATATTGGTCCTATTTCTGGTGCGATAAATGTATTTAATATAATTTCCGGAAAATTCATTTTTTTATTACGAGTCAAACGATATATTTCGTATGGAGCAGGATAATATTCCTTTAATACTTCATTATACATAGTCAATTTGTTTTTATATTTATCCTTATCAAGATTCTTTTTCATAGTTATTGCTGGTAGATTATTTTCATCATTTAATAAATAATCAATTGTAACACCAAACACTTTTGATAATTCTTGTAAATTACTTATATCAGGAATTCCGCTGTCATTCTCCCATTTTGTTATTGCTTGTCTTGAAACATTCATAATTTCTGCAAGTTGTTCTTGGGATAAGCCAAATCTCTTTCTGATCTCCTTTAACTTTTGTCCTAATGTCATAGATAATCGTCTCCTTTTTATGACTTAATATTATCATAATACATAAAAAATAAGTAGCAATATTGCTTTACATTTATGCTACTTATCGTGTCATCTATCAATTGTAATTAAAGATTCATTTTATAATCAATATTTGCTAATTTAGCCTGTTTACACAAGTCTTTTGTTTGTAATTTATATTGCTTTCCATCTTTAATAAAATAAGTGCCACATTGTCTAAATTCAAAATTGACATTTTTTCTGATACATTGCTCTCTAAGATTTAAAGCCCAAGAATAATCAAATGGACGAGCATTTATATCAGACTCACCACCTACTACAACTAATTCAATATCATCAAGATATTTTTCAATATCAATACTCTCTAATAATGGTTGTGCTGTAATACATTTATGCTTTATTGGTAAGTCTTTAAATATAGATAATTTATAATCGGCATTTTTTTGATTTTCAATAGTACAACATACGACGACATTGTCATATCCATCTCCCCAATCATCAGGAATACATTTAATAAATCTATCTATTCTTTTGGTGAGAAATAGAAAAGTACAATCTTGTCTTTCCTTAATCATTTTCCAACAATCATCTCTCCACTCGTCGGCTTCTTCAATTAAAAAATCCGTAGAAAAGCATAGATAAACAAGACCTGACTTCATTTTGAACTCACCATTCTTTAATTTTTCTACTGGTTTATCAAAGTCTTTGGTTTTTACAATTTCGGATGTGTTTATATTTCTTTTTGAATCACCTTTATGAATATAGCAATGTAAACAACCATCACTACATTTAATACATCCACGCCATGGATTCCACATTGCCATAATATATCACTCCTAGAATCTTGATTTTTCGTAATTATATGGAATACTTGTTCCGACAACAACATCTTCAATACGCTCAATTATTAGCCAATCATCCATATTACCTTGATGATCAAAATCTAATGGTTCTATACTTTCAACATTATTAAACTCCACTAAACATAGACATTTTTTATGCCATCTTTCCTTTTGCTTATCCGTTAATTGTAACTTGTTATTATTATCCTCAATTGTTTTAGTTATTTCTTCTTCAGATAACTTAACAAAGTTTTGAACATCTGTTACCGTTGCTTTGGCTGTAATCTTCTTTGAACCTTTTTCCATAAAGTAAAGTATCTCATCTTTAAATACTCTGCTATGAGGAATCTTTCTTCCTGCTGCTCCTCTTATAATCATTGTTTTACTACCATCTAAAATTTTACTTAATTCTTTTGATTTGTCATCACAATATACTAAATGTACCATAAATTTACCTCTTCTTTCTAATTTTAATTTAACTATTTTTCTCTACAATGACATTCGGGATTTTCACAAGTGCAATTAGGATTATATCCACTAGCACATTCATCGGTACAAGTACATTTCCATCTTTTTAAAGTAGGAAATAATTTTTTACAATGTTCTTTCATTTCTTCATTAGTCATTCCTGCTTGTGAGCCATACTCTGAACACATTTCGATATATTCTTCCATTGTAACTTTATCTATAAATTCGCCCTTTTCAAAACAATATTTACAATAATCATTATTGATGCTTCCATCTTTATTTGTACCTAATTGTTCATCCCCAGTTATGGGCATACCACAACTTTGACATATTTTATTTTTCATTTTTTTATTTCTTCCTTTCAACAATTTCTAATTATCCTAACTTATCGCCATTTTGCACTTCTCTATCGGGTTTAATTAAAACAACTCCATCTTTGCTATAAGTACCTAATATTAATATTTCTGACATAAAGTCTGCCACTTGCTTTGGTGGAAAATTTACTACTGCTAGAACTTGTTTACCAATCAAATCATCGGGCTTATAAAGTTCGGTTATTTGAGCAGAGGATCTTTTAACACCTATGTCATCTCCAAAATCTACTTTTAATTGATATGCAGGTCTTCTCGCTTTTTCAAACACTTTCGCTTCTATAATCGTTCCTACTCGGATATCTAATTTCATAAAGTCTTCAAATGTTGCCATTTCATCAACTCTCTTTCAAATTGTAATTTGTAATTATTTAATTTTCTTAATTGGATGTCTTATTACAGTTTTTAATTTACTTACATCACATCTTCTTGGATCACTTAGGTATATTTCATGATGTAAGCGTTTATCTGTTATATCTAGTTCATATTCGTTTTCGGATGCAAATTGGTGCATTAAAGCAATTGTTGTAGGCTCATCATCATAACTTCCAATATGCATACATTGCACACAAAGTCCCTCATCATAAGTTAAGAATTCAACTTTGGAAAAATCCTTCTTTTTCTTTATAGTTGCTTCTTTAATTGCCCATTCAAAATCACTTTTTGACACAAAATCTGGTAAGCGAATTACAGAAATAAATTTAAATTTATCCTTACTCTTATAGTCTATTCCTAACTTGTTCCCTTCTTGCCACCAAAATCCCTCTAACGGTGGAACAACGTAAGAAAAATAGCCATCTATCTTATGGGTTCCTTTATAACTCATTTTGATAGTAAAAGCAATGGCGTATAAAAGCCCTATTGAATCTTTATATTCACTATTTTCTTCATTAGGATTACCTTGACCTCTAACGGCAATGTAATTCATCTTAGGAATTTCGACTATGCTAGGTTTACTCTTAGGCATATAAAATTCTTTATATTCTTTTTTATAATCAAAAGCCATAATTGCATCTCCATTTTTTCTAAAAACCATTATTTGTTTTTTCTCTTTAGTTATATCAAAAAAAGAACAAATCATCAATATAATTTGTT
>CAMWQX010000141.1 GCA_947176475.1 uncultured Bacillota bacterium | reverse complement strand
TTATTATCCTTATTATAATTCTCTATTTGTTCTTTATCTAAATAGATAAGAGGACGTATAATCGTATATCCATCTCTTTTACTCACATTAGAAAATCCAGCATATCCCTTTAATGAAGAACCCCTCGTTAAACGCATTAAAACAGTTTCCATTAAATCATCACCATGATGAGCTGTAAATAAATACTTTGCCTTATATTTATCAACAACGCTTTTAAAGAATGAATAGCGAAAATTCCTTGCATAATTTTCAAAATTGCCTGCCACAAAACCCGTTAATTCTGTTCCTTCAAAGATAATACCTAAATTCTCACAATAATTTTTTAAAAAGATATATTCTTCTTCACTTTCTTCTCTTACTTTATGATTAACATGAGCAACAACACAAGATATGCCCATTTCATGAAGTAAATTAAGCAAAAACATACTATCAGGTCCCCCTGAACAAGCTACTACTATTGCCTCATTTTTAGATATCTTTAAATTTTTAATAAAACTCACTACTTCATTCATAAATATCCCTCAAATCACACAATAGTATAACCTATCAATATGAAAATAACAAGAAAATAAAATGCATATTAACTATGCACTTTACCACTTAAATCTTTTATTTTACCGATAACCATTTCCCTAATAGTACCCATTGCTGTACGCTGAACTTGGAAAATGTCTCTCATCACTTCATAAGTTTTACCCATAACATTGATTGCTTTTGCATTAGGTCCTGTTGTTGTAACACTTGCACAAAATTGGACATATTCATCATACCCTACAAGTATTCTATTATGAAATGCCATCATCGATTCCATTGTTGCAGAAATACTTTCTAAAGCCTCTGCCGTCACATATTCATTAATTACATCTTCCGCTTCACTCATAGCATTACTAATAAAGTCATTAACCTCTGTTTCTTTATAATCCGTAATGCTTTGATCTAAAATTTCTCTATTAATTTCATCAACAATTGTATAAATACTCCTCATAATATCACCTCTTTAAATTATTTATTTTCTATCCTAACACAATAATTATTGTAATGCAATTACTTTTGCAACATTTTATTTGGTACACCATCACTTATTCCATATAATTTTTTTAATCCCATTTCAATACCTGTCTCAATTTGCTTCTTTGTCATAGCAACTCTTCCTCTTAAATTGATAACTAATTTAGACACATCTTCATTTATTGTTACACGAGAAAATTCATTCCTTATAATTTCAATATAGTCATCTAAAGAACATTGAACCTTTTTCCTTGCTGCAATTAAATACAATTTATCATAGATATTATCAGGAGTTATCACTTCTTCTTCATAACCCTTAGATAGCATAAAGTCTCCGCCACCTACTCTTGCTGCCGATATTCCCTCATTTTTTTCTAAATCAAACAAACTGACTAATTTGGCAATCATACAAGCATTAATAACATCTGCTTCTTCTTCAGTAAACTCATCAAAACGATAAAATGGCTCAGGAACAAATACACCCCATGTATCCCTACCAACTATACATCTTGCCTGGTTTATATAAGGAGTAACATAAAGTTCTTGATTATTTCCCATAAAATATTCAACAGGACCAATAACTCTCTCATCTCTTTGATGAAGTACACTCAAATTTTGCATTTCTTCATGGACGTCACCCATTTTAACGACAGGTTGTTTAACTAATAAAGTCCAATCTTTGCCATTGGCATCAGTTAGTACAAAAACCAACTCTGTCCTACCATAATTTATAAATTCTATTCTTAAATCTCCTAAACTCATATTATTATTGTTAGCATAATGTGACATATATTCAGTTAAAAATTTAGCAATTTTGACAAATTCTATGTCTTCATCTTGATCATCTCTAACTTCAAGATACTCTGGAGTTATAACCCCAATTCCCCTATTATCATAAAATGATTGAACCAATGATTCATCAAAGACCTTTAAAAAGTCATCTACATTAACTTCAACTTTTTTCTCTACTATCTCGCCATTTTCTTTAGTTTCAACTATAACTGTTGCATGATTATTTATACTCATAAATACCCCCTAAAAGATATATTTGCTATCTATAATACTATAACCATTTCTCTATTTCAATATAATTTCAAAGAAAAAAAGTTCGAAATTTTCGAACTATTTTTAAAACAAATCTTCTATTCTACATATTATTTTATAATTTTCCTTCTCGGTTAAATGCGTTGAACAATAAGGATCCGTCCATTCGCGCAAATAAGGCAACAATAATCTTAAAAATAATCGCGTATTATAAGAAACCATCTTCAAGTTTTCAACATTCATATTCTTAACTTCACAATCATTAGTTAAATAATATACTAAGTAATAATTTCCATCACTTTCTAACTTAATATCATAAGGAAAAATCCGACAATCAATTGGTCTTATATCATATATTGTACACTTTGAATCCCTATAAAAATAACATGAATTGCTCTTATCTTGTCTTTTCATTTGATATAAATCTTTTAAGGAAGTATCACCATGCATCTTAGAAAAACTAACCGGATTAGCAAAATCACTTATCTCAATATCATTGGCTTTAGCTATCTCTCTTGCCTCATTCGGAAGAATCATTGGCGAATCAACACACGGATTAGAACAACAGGTAGCAGATCTTTTAACACAATTATAACATAAGTCAAAAGTTCCTAAATTATTATCTGTATTTCTAAATAAAGCATATGGACTCTCTACGACATCATCATTATCCATATCTGTTGAAATATAAGTTGTTACACCATATAAAAAATTATCATTAATAATCTTCAAACTAATTGTGCCGCTTTCTACATCTGAATTACCAAAATATTCATATGTCCCATTTATAACTTTCTTACCAATTGTTCCATTAAATTTATATTTGCACATCTCGCCATCAAAATTAAGAGTTATATCAGCTGATACTTTATTTCCCTCTTGTTTAAATTCTACATCTTCATTATATATCTTATTATTTTGAATAAACGAAGACATCCAACGACCTGATAAATCTATCATATTTGCTTCTCCCATGCTGCTTATTTCCTTCTTTTTTCTAATTTAACAAGAAGAAATGATGGTCTATTTAATTCTTTTTCTGTCGCATACGGTTCCAACAATTCCGAAACTACAAAACCATTTTCATAAGCCCCATTTATTATATCTTCAAAACGTCGATGATAGAAATTGAACACACCATTAAAGTATTTTTTCTTACGAACAACATCAGTATCCGAATAATGATTAATTAAGAAGTTTAAATTACCATCTTCATCATTCTGCCAACTGCTTTCCATGCCAAATGATGCTGTCGATAGAGGATGTACTTGAGAAAACACAACTATTCCATCTTCCGTCAACAAATCAGCTGCATCTTTTAACACCTTATTATAATCTTTTAAATAATTAAAGACCATATCACTAAAAATAAGATCAAACATTTCATCTAATGTAGATATATCATCAATATCCATCTTCCTATAATCGATACTTTCATGATTATTATGCTCCTCCGCATAATCTATTGCTCTTTTAGAGATATCAACAGCCACAATCTTTTTGGCATCATTATCGGCAAAATATTTGCTAAATTCCCCAATACCACAGCCTAAATCTAAAACACTCTTATCCTTGACATCTCCAACCATTTTAATAAGATTATCTCTTACTGCTGAATTGTGTTTACTAGCATTTGCTCCTCGCGTTTTTATATATTCTTCAAAAACTTCTAAATCATCATAAGTACTCATATCAATCACCTCAATTTATTATAACATAAGCATCATAGGATACAATCTATGCCTTATTTTCTTTAAGTTTCTTTAAATACTTAGAATGTGAATCATCTAATTCAATTGTTCCAAAATCATCGGTTCTTTGAATTACCTGTCCACTTACTTCATGATACGAATCCCATCCATCAGGTTCTGTAGCAATCTTCATAGAAATATCTTTGTTGATTCTACCTGCTACTAAACCATTAATTGCCTTCGTTGACGATAATGCAATATCACTTTGATTATCTATTATTACTCCAAAATATGAACCATTATTTATCGCACTTTTAAATTGCCCAATAAACATATCAAAAGGCATAAAAGGTAAAGCTATTTCATCTAATGATGAGTTTTCTATTCCTTTACCATAATACTCTATATAATAATTTTTATAAAATTCTTTTGACTGTGTTAATATCCTAATTAAATCGTCTAGATCTTTTATCGGTGCATAATCCCTATTAATACTAAATTGATTTAGATTATCAATTAATTCTTTAATTCTCTCATTAAGAATATCTAGATCATTAGTCGCTTTTGCTCTTAAAAGAATATTACCTGCAATAGAAAAATTTAAAAATTCACTACTTATTATATTTATTCTACTTTTATCAAGAC
>CAMWQX010000140.1 GCA_947176475.1 uncultured Bacillota bacterium | reverse complement strand
AATAAGAATAATGCTAAAGAGATTTGACCAAAATGATATAGCTGGTGGGTTTGGTTATCTCAATAAGTTATTAAAAAAGAAATCATCAGAAGTATGCAAGAGATGTTTAATGGCACATCAATTGGAAAAGAATATAGTGTTAAATAATCTTGCAGAAGCAGATAGAATAATTAGTTATTTTGATGATTTAGATAAGAATTCGCATATTGAACTTAATGAATTCTTAATTCAAAACAAATTTATATTAGCTATTAAAAAAGGAAATATAGAACTTGCTAAAAGGATTTTAGAGGGATTCAAACAAGATATAAGAAATAATTCTAATGATTTCTCCATGTCTAAAAATAAACAGATTGAAATTTATGAATTTATGAAGTATATGTTAATAGTAGAAGATATACCCTTGAAGGATGAATTGATTTTAGTAGAACAATATTATTTGAATAAAGCTGGTGGAAACGAGTTTACTTTTCGCAAAGTTTTATATTGGGAAGTGTTGATGAAAATATATAATAAATTAGGTGATGATAAGAAGATAAATGTGTATGAAACATTAATTAAAAATAATGTTGGCGAATTTTATACTTTTTTAAATTAATTAAAAGTAATAATGATTATATGCTGTTTTTCTTGACAAATACTAGCAAGGAATTATAATAGTATGAAAAAAAGGGAAAGGTATTTGTGAGGTAAATATAATGGAAATAAATATACAAAGTGATTTAAATAAATTGGGATTAGAAGTAAATACAACGAGAGAAGAGATTGATAAAGCTTATGAGCAGTCTAAAGAAAAATATATGGCTGGGGATTTAGCTTTTGAAGATTGGTATGAAATAGAACTTGCTTATACAGAATTATGTTGTGTTGCTGCTCATTTAAATGAAGCCGAAATAGAGGAAAGAGTATCACAAAAGAGAGATGATCTTGTTGAAGCAGAAAGAGTAAGAAGGATTACAGCAGCTATAAAAGAGGAAGAGGAAAGAAAAGGACCTCTATGGACATTTTTAGAAAAAGTAAAGATTACGGAAATAGGTAATACGAATGTGGATTTTTGGCAATATATGGAAGAGAATGTTATAACTGTACTACCAGCTAAAAAAGCATCTAAATATAAAAAGTTCTTGAAAAGATTTAAAGAAATGTGGGAAGAGATTTATCCTAGCATATGTAAGTTCGAATATGACTTATTAGTTGATGGAGATTTAACTTCATCTTGTAATTGGTCAATTGGCATGGATGAACTTACTAAATCAAGCTTTCCAATGGGAAAATATCAAGATTTATTTACTATGGGGCGTGAATTATCGGGATTAATTCCTGATAGTGATCCATATTATATTATTGAGAGACATTTTGCTTTAGTAGCCGAGTCTGTGGGATTAGAACATAGTGTTAGTTCTTTTGGTGGATGTCTAATATATTCTTTTAATCCAGGAACTCGTTTACAAAAATATAGAAATGAATATCTTGAACAATTTGGTGAAGAAGTTCATAGTGGCAAAAGAAAGAGTCCTCTTGTTAACAATGATGAATTGTTATCATATGTTACTAAATCTTTAAGACCATATAATAGTTATATTAAAGATAAAACTAGTTAGGTAAAACTAACTAGTTTTTGTTTTATATGTGTGCTATAATAACAGACATTTAAGGGGATATAGTTATGAAGGTATTTATTGCTTTGAGTTATAGTTGTGGTGTCAATTCGGCATTATATGAAATTGAATTTGGGTTACATGAGATTGATGGTTGCGAATTTGTAGAAAAACCAGAGGAAGCTGATGTAATTATTTTTCCGGGAACTTGTGCTTGTCATGAAGAGAGAATTTTACATGTGCTTAATTATATTGCATCTATTTTAGAACGTAAAAAAGAAGGTGCTAAAACGTATTTAACAGGCTGTATGGCACGTGATTTTATCGAAGATGAGAAGTTAAATAATGCAAAGGGTTGGTTAAATAAAAATATAGATGTTATTGTTCCAAGTAATAGAATAATTGATATTTTAAATGATTTAAATAATAATGATGATAAAGATTTCGAAGTTGAACCAGGATTTTCTTTTTGTTCAGAAGATGAAGCGTATATTTATCTTTCTAGTGGATGTACACATAAGTGTTCTTTTTGTAAAACGACTTTTCAAAATATACCTTTAGTTAGTATGGATTTTTATTATATAAAGGAGTATATTGATAGGATTGATGAGGCAGGAATAGCCGATTTAAGTTTTAGAGGTATGAATCTTTGTCAGCTAGGTTTAGATAATGCGGGAAAATATTTGCTTCCAGATGTAATTGAGTATGTAGAAAAGAAAGAGAATATAAAAAATGTCAGTTTGGTTGGCTTTGCTTATGCTGATGCTATTAATAATGATTTTAAATATGTTCTTAGAAAAAGTAAAAAGGTCAATTACATAGTTGGTTCATTAGAGTCTGGAGTCAATAGAATTTTAAATCTTATGAATAAAGGATATAAAATAGAGGATTTTTTAGATTTTGTTTGGTTTATCAATCAAGAATATGAGAAGTTGTTGAATGTTAATATTATTGCGGGATTTCCGACAGAAACTTTAGAAGATGTCAAAACAACAATGAGAGTATTAAAGGAGTTAAAACCAATTCTTGCTATGGCAACAGTATGTAGATATAGTGATTCGACTTTTGTTGCTTCGCATTCCTTAGAACAACTTCCAAAAGAAGTAATTGAAGAACATGCTAAAGTTTATGCTAAATTTTTAAGACATGAGAAAATACTTACTAAGTTGATTTAAAAATTAATAACTAGCAAAAATGCTAGTTTTATTTTGCAAAATTGTTGATATAAGAACAAATGTATGATATGTTTAAAATGATGAGAAAGAGAATGTTGAATGAAGTTATTTTATTTTGAAGGAGGAAAAATTAATGAATGAAATAGAAATAGCTGATTCAATATTTGAAGAGATAAAACATTTTGATGAAAGCAGCCAAGAATTTTGGTATGCTAGAGAGCTTATGATTGTACTAGAATATAGGAGGTGGGATAAATTTCAAAATGTAATTGTTAATGCTATGGTTGCCTGTGAAAGAAGTAATAACCTAATTAGTGACCATTTTTCCCAAGTGGGAAAAATGGTCAAAATAGGTTCTAAAACATCAAGAGAAATTGATGATTATAAGCTATCTAGATATGCATGTTATTTAATTGTACAGAATGGTGATCCACGCAAGAAATCAATTGCTCTTGGTCAGACATACTTTGCTGTTCAAACAAGATTACAAGAAATATCAGATAAAGAATATAGTGAGTTAAGTGAGGATGAAAAAAGATTATATCAAAGAAGTTTAACTAAGAAAGGTAACTATTCACTCAATCAAACGGCTAAAAAGTCTGGAGTAAAGAATTTTGATAAATTTCATAATTATGGATATAAGGGGTTATATAATGGTGAAACCGCAGATGATATAGCAAAAAGGAAAAAGTTAAGATATAGAGAAGATATTTTAGATAATATGGGTAGTGATGAACTAATTGCTAATTTATTTAGGATTTCACAGACTGAGCAGAAATTAAAAAAAGATAATATTAAGACTGAAGATGATGCAAATAAAACGCATTATGAAGTAGGAAGTAAGATAAGAGAAACAATTAAAGAGTTAGGTGGAACAATGCCTGAGGATTTGCCAACTCTTGAAAAAAGTTTGAAGGAATTAGAAAAGGAATTTGATAAGAAGAAATCCTTAATAAATAAAAAAACTAGTTAGAATTATCTAACTAGTTTTTTATCTAATAAATTAATTAAGTAAAAGAAAATAAATGATAATAATAATAGAATAAAGATACCACACATGACTAAGGATAGATTAAATACTTGAGTACCATAAAGAATAAGATATCCAATACCTTGCTTGCAACTTAAGAATTCTCCCATGATAACTCCGATTAAGCTCATTGAAATATTAAGTTTAAGACTGGATATGATTTCTAAACGCGATGATGGTATTATTAATTTTGTTATAATATCAAATTTTGAAGCGCCAAATACTTTAAATAATTTTATTTTGTCTTGGTCAGTGTTTTGAAAGCCATTTAAAATAGTTATGAATGTGACAATTAGGTTAATTAGTAAAGCCATGAAGATAATGGATTTCATATTAGCTCCCATCCATATGATAATTAAAGGACCTAAAGCAACTTTAGGTAAACTATTAATCATTGTTATAAAGGGATCCAATATAGCTTTAAGAGTTGGCATAATATAAAGAATTAAAGCAATGATAAAACCTAAAATAGTAGATAGGGTAAAAGATATTATTACTTCGATTAGAGTTGTATAGATATGATTAAATAGATTATTATATAGATAAATATTAATAGATGATGGTGATGATGTTTAGATAGGTAGATA
>CAMWQX010000139.1 GCA_947176475.1 uncultured Bacillota bacterium | reverse complement strand
CCTAATAAAATTATATCATTTTCATTGTCAATAAAAAAGAATCTAAACATAGATTCTTTCTATTCAGCATATTTACTTGTTATTCCAAAATAGTCTTCTAAAGTTATCCAATCGCCATTATTATATAGCTTTTCAGCTAACTCCGTTCCAACGTATCTTAAATGCCATGGTTCATAGATGTAACCAGTTTCATCAGTTTTACCCTTTGGATAGCGAATAATATAACCATATTTCCAAGCATTTTGATTAACCCATTTACCTTCATTGGTGTTGGCAAATGCTGCAGTAATTGTATTTAAGTCAAAACATAAACCTGTTTGATGTTCACTTGAACCTGGTCTAGCTGAATAAGTATCAGCTTTAGCTTGTCCATTATTGTTAACATTTCTATTATATATATTTCTTTGGGTAATAAATGATCTAAATCCACTCTGTATCCAAATATTTAAATTTAAAGCACTAGCATCAGCTTTCATATCTTTCCAAGCTTGATATGCTGTATTATTAATACAAGTAGCACATTGTTTAGTTGCTTCTTTATCGGCCTTTGTATAGGTATCACTTGGCGCATAATCTTCTGGTAAAAAATATGTTTTATTGGCAATTAAATAACCATCAACATAAGTTATACCATTGATTTCATAAATATCATAACCCTTACTAGTTTTACCCTTACTAACTTTTTCTCCTTCAATTTCTTTAACTTTAGCATAAGTTTTCCCATTTACTTTCTTTGTTGTCGTTGTTGAAGTTGTTGGAGTTGTCGTTGCTGATGTACTAGCTGAAGAAGTCGTTTTTTTTCTATTCGTTGTTTTTTCATCACTTACAGGCATATCCTCTTCCTCACTTTCGCAGACATTATTGATTAGACAGTTTGGATATTCAAAAACTGCCACATTTAATCTTAATAATAATTTTATTCCAAATAATATGATAAATATGACAAAAGCAATACCAAAAGCTCGATTATAATCTTTATGCTTCTTTTTCTTAACCTTATTGTGATAAATTATCAAATACACGACAGGTAATAAGAAACATAATATCCAATATACTATTGAAACAATCTTAGTTAAAATACTTGATTCCATAAACTCACCTTAATCCTTTAATTGTTCAAATACCTCACTTATTGAAGCATTAATTTGTAAATTTGCTCTTACATTTCTAATTATATCACGGTTAATAACAATTAGGTTATCCCCATTAAAATAGTTGACATAACTAGCCGCTGGATAGACAGATAGAGAAGTTCCTCCGATTATTAATGTGTCACATTCGCTTATTTCTTTTATTGCTCTTATAACATTTTCATCATCTAAAGGTTCCTCATATAACACGACATCTGGTTTAATAATCCCTCCACATGTACATTTAGGAATACCTTCTCTCGGTAAATCATCTAAACTATAGAATTTATTACAACTCATACAGTGATTTTTGGCAACTTCACCATGCAAGTGAATAACCTTCTTACTTCCTGCCCTTTCATGTAAGTTATCAATATTTTGCGTAATCACACATGATAACTTCTTATCATTTTCTAGCTTTGCTAAATATTTATGACATTCATTTGGTTTTATATCATCATAAATCATTTTATCAAAATAAAATTTATAAAAGTACTCTGGATTCTCTATAAAAAAAGAATGAGATAATATCTCTTCGGGATTATAATCATATTTTTGATTATAAAGACCATCTTTGCTTCGGAAATCGGGAATACCACTTTCAGTTGATACTCCTGCTCCTCCAAAAAAGATGATTTTCTTCGAAGTTTTTATTATCTCTTTTAATTCTTTGATTTCATTCATTATTTTCTAAATAGGGAATTAGCAATAATAACTATCATTCCGATAGCTTCTACAACTAAAGCCAATATTACTAAATTATTTGTAACTGTGTAAGATAAATCCATTGCACTTGTTAAATATGTAGTTAAAACTAGGATAAATAAGCCAATGATAATTACTAAAATACCTAAATCAACTAATTTATCTTTTTTAGCATTATAAGCTATTTTAGCTTTGTCATCATTAGTAACAATTTCTTCTTTTTTATCTACTTTTTTCTCTTCAACAACAACTTCTGATTTTTCTTCAACTTCTAATTCTTCAACAACTGGTTCAACAACTTTTTCTTCTTTAACTTCTTCTTTTTCTTCTACATCAGCAATTATTGGTTCTGCAACTACTTCTTCTTTAACTTCTGGAGCAGTCTTTACAAGAGTTTCCTCTTTAACAACAGTTTCTTCAACCTTCTTTTCAGGTTTCTTATTATTAACACTGTTTTTTAATTCTGCTGGAGTATTAGCTGTATTTTTCTTCTTTTGCTTATTGTTATTATTGTTGTTATTCTTCTTTGGTGTATTCTTATTAGCATTTTGATTGTTGTTTTTTACATTCTTGTTATTATTGTTTTTTGGTTGTTGCTTATTATTGTTTTGTTTATTGTTGTTGTTATTCTTCTTATTCGCATTATTATTTTTGTTACTATTTTGGCTATTTCCTTTCTTTTTAGTTTCTTCTGCGTTTGCCATTTATATCACCTCTATTATAATTATACAAACAAACATTAATTTATACAAGTAAATAAAGCATATTCATTTACAAAGTTCATATAATTTTATATAATCAATAGTAGGTGAAGTATATGAAAAGGGCAGTTTTATTATTCATATCTTTGATAGTATTAACAAATAGTGCTTATGCTAATGAAGCAACAATACCAGAAGAAAAAAAGGAAATAAAGCTTGTAAATTGTCTATCTTCAACCAATTCATGGTATGAAGTAGATGGAAAAATAAAGAGAATTAGATTATTAGCATTTGACCAAGAAGATGGCAATCTCAATGAGGAAATTGATGATTATGCATGTAACATTTTAAAGAATGCTAAAAAAATTGAAGTAGAATATGATATGAAAGCTTTAGAAAAAGATAAATATAATCGCGAATTAGCTTGGATTTATGTCGATGGAAATTTGCTTCAAGACATTCTTATCAAAAAAGGATATGGTCAAGTAAATTATGTTAAATCGGATTATAAATACCTAGATCACTTATGTGCATCAGAAAAAAGTGCTATAACCGCCAAATTAGGAATATGGAATTATCCAAAAGTAAAAGAACAATATTGTAAAAGTGGCATAGACATTAATAATCAAGAACAAGAAAAAGGGGAATTGAATGAAGAAGAGAAAGTATTTGATTTAAAAACCCTTCATTATCTATTATTTATAAATTCAGGAGTCGCACTTTTGGGCTTATTACTTTTTAAACTAAAAAGGGGATAAATAAATGGTAAAAGAAAAATTGGATATTATCTATGAAGATAAAGAGTTAATTGTTATAAATAAACCAGCACATATGCTAACAATAGCCACCGAAGACGAGAAAATTAATACCCTTTATCATAAAGTTTATGAATATCTAAAAAAGAAAAATAAGAATAATAAAGTATTTATCGTCCATCGCCTTGATCGTGATACATCAGGAATTGTTTTATTTGCTAAAAATCAAAGATTAAAGGAATTATTTCAAGAAAATTGGAATGAAATAGCGATAACTCGTGAATATATAGCTGTTGTTGAAGGCTTTGTTGAACCCGTTAAAAAGACCATCACGGAATACTTAAAAGAGACTAAAACTTTACTAACTTATGCTACTAAGGATAATTCTGGTAAAGAAGCTATAACCGAATATGAGGTAATAAAGCGAAGTAAAGCTTACTCAACCTTAAAAATCAATATTAAAACTGGACGAAAAAATCAAATAAGAGTAGCCATGCAAAATATGAATCATCCCATCATTGGTGATAAAAAATATGGTTCAACTAAAAATCCTTTAAGAAGAATTTGCTTGCATGCCTCTAAATTGGAAATAATTCATCCTCTAAATAAGAAAACTTACACCTTTGAAACACGTCATCCTCGTGAATTTGCTATTTTTGAAAAATAAAAAAGTCGATTTATATCGACTTTTTATAATAATGCATCTTTATCGTCTTCTGTAAATTCAAGTATATCTCCAGGTTGGCACTTTAATGTATGACAAATAGCTTCTAATGTTGAAAAACGAATAGCTTTAGCCTTTCCGGTTTTTAGATTAGATAAATTAGCAGTTGTAATTCCTACATTTAAAGCAAGGTCCTTTAAAGATATTTTGCGATCAGCCATGATGCGATCAAGTCTAATAACTAATCCCATGATATTCCTCCAATCATTACTACCTTATATATTTAATTATAACATATATTTATTGAATATCAACAACTATTTATTGTAATTTTCGTAATAATCTCTTTCCGATAGGACATCTAGAAGATTATTTAATACGTCATCTCCCGAAGTTTCGTATAATTCTTCTAAAGCTAAAATTAAATCCCTTAAATTATTATATTGCATATAAT
>CAMWQX010000138.1 GCA_947176475.1 uncultured Bacillota bacterium | reverse complement strand
TCCATATCGTAAAAGCAAGAAAAATAAAGAAGTCGGTAAAATATATAATTTTTTTAACAAAAAGGAAAATAAAAAATAAATTTCAAAAAATGACAAAATTCTATTGATTTAGACAATTGATATGTAATATAATGTCATTAAGGGTATATGCCCTTGATGGGGAGAAAGGTTGATATTAAGTTTACTACAAGATTATTACAACAGACAACAAGATTATTCAACAAGAGAAGATATAAAACTTAAAATACAGATATCTTGATGACTATCAACAAGCTACAACAACTAATGACTTTAAAGAATCTGTATTACATACAACAAAGATAATTGCAACTTAGAAATGTTTTCAAACCATGATCATAAAGTTTAGAGATTCTCTAAACTTTTTCTTTTGTTTTTCTTTAAAAGAAATAATATTTTTAGTATAATGAGATATATAAGGAAGTGTATGCAAGATGGATGAAAAATTATTGAGATTCTTTAAATTAGTTAATTTTACTGATGTCATCTCCTTTGAAGATGCGACATTAAAAGATATGGTTGTTAATCGTAAAGAAAACACTTGGACACTTCGTATAAATGCCAAGAACATCATTGATTTAAATGCTATGCTAAGCCTAAAAAGACTATGTGCTGATGGGGTAGATGATATTAAACATATCTATATTCAAATGACTTATGAAAATCTTGATAGTGATTCTATCATTGAATATTTCTTGCATTACCTTAATGTCTTAATTGAAAATAATCCAAGTTTATCAGGATTAGACCAAGACATGATTAGAATTGACGATGACATTATTATCGTTGAAGTTACATCCAAAATTGAAGAGACTATACTTAAAAAAGAGTGTAAAAAAATTATGAAGAATTTAGCTGACATGGGTATAACAGGAATCGATGTCTCTTTTGTTATCAATGAAGAGGAAGCTAAATTTATCAAAGAAAAAATTGAAAAAGAAAAAGCTGAAGTTGTTATTCCTAAAAGTATTGTTAAAGAAGAGGAAAAACCTAAATGGACACCTAAAAAGAAGGTTGAATATCAAAGAGAAGGGGTTGTGCCAATATCATCTATCAATCAAGAGGAGAATGCGGTTAAATTAGAGGCCTATGTCTTTGATGCTGAATTTAATCAACTAACCAAAAAAGATGGTGAACCATTATTTTTAGTAACTTTAAAGATAAGTGATAACACATCTTCCATCTTAGCTAAAACATTTGCTGCTGATGAAGAGGAATTTGTAAGTTTTGGTAAAGACTTAAAGAAGGGCAAATGGTTTCATTTTACAGGTCAAGTTCGCTTTGATAATTATGCCAAAGATTTAGTTTACCAATTTAGAAGCTATGAAGCTATTGATAATCCTGAAATAAAGCGCAAAGATAATTATCCCGAAAAGCGTGCTGAATTACATAGCCATACCATGATGAGTCAAATGGATGGCGTATGTGATGAAATAAAATTAATAAATCAAGCAATCTCTTGGGGACATCCGGGAATTGCTATAACTGACCATGATTGTTGTCAGTCATTTCCTCATGTCTTTGATACCGTAACTAAGTATAATAAGGGTAAGAAAAAAGAATTAGATGCCCGTATTAAAGAACTAGAGGAGAGTTTAGAGAATATTAAAGAATCCGGTAATGAGGAAGGCATTGCCGAGATTGAAAAATATATCGAAGAAGCCAAGGATGCTAAAAAGAACTATAAACCATTTAAAGCCGGGTATGGTGTCGAACTTGATATGTGTGAATCCTTCCTTAATGTTTGCTTTAATGCGAATGATGATTTAATTGAAGATAATACCTTTGTCGTATTCGATACTGAAACAACAGGTTTCAATCCAGGACTAGGAGATTCCATGATTGAACTTGGTGCCGTTAAAGTAAAAAACGGAGAAGTTGTTGATCGTTTTGATGAGCTTATCAATCCAGGGCACCATATTGATGAATCCATTACCCGTGTAACTAACATCAGTGATGATGATGTCAAAGATGCCGATAATGAAGAAAATGTTACAAGGCGTTTTAAAGAGTGGATAGGAAAACTTCCATTAGTAGCTCACAATGCTAGATTCGATAAAAATATTCTTGATATGGCATATTACAAATATAACTTAGGAAAATTAGAAAATCCCATTATTGATACACTTATGCTATCTCGTGTTATCAATCGTGATTTAAAAAAGCACAGCTTAAAAGCTTTAGGTAAATTCTATGGTATTGATACTGGTGAAGCCGAAGATGAAGATGAAAATAATGAAAATGGCGAAAGCAGTACTCAAGTCAAATTAGATGATGAATGTGTTGATGAAATTGAAGACATCATCGTTGATGGCGTATCTGTCTTAAAAGTCGTTGATCGTGAATTTCTCGACATGGATATTACAACAGAGACCCAAATAACTAAACATAAAAAAGAATATTACTTAGATACAATTTATAAAGCTAGTAAGACCGAAAAAACGCTTATTGAAGTTAAGATGAAAGAGGGATTCGACTTAATTGATTTCAAGCCCGAATTTACTCTTCATCCAGCGGAAAATATCTGTAATATTAAATATATGACATCTTTTGGGGAAAAGGATATCAATGTCATAATCTATGTTGGACAACACCATGGTGCCGATGTTGACTCCGAAAATACTGGTTATATATTTAATAAAATGCTTAAACAAATTGAAGGAATCAAGACGATAAAAGATTTAAATAACTTAGGTTTACTTGAAGATATATCTTTTCGAAATGATCATAAAAAGTTATCGAATATTGCTGATCTTTGTAGTTACAAAAACTATGTTCGCAAAATCGAAGAGAATGAAACTGTCGATCCTAAATTTGGCTATCCTTTTGAAAAATATGATAATAAAGATTATGTTTGGAAATATGAATGGTGTCATGAAGATTGCTTAATGATGTATGAAAATATTCCCAGTAAGACTTTTACAGAACATCTAGCCAATGTCTATGATAATGTTAAACATGTCACTTTCATTGCTATAAATCATGACGGTCTTAAAAATATGTTCAAAATCATTAGTTTTGCCAACTCCAACTTCATTCAAAGAAGTGCCAGAATTCCTCGTAAACTAATCGAAGAATATCGTGAAGGACTTTTAGTTGGTTCGGCCTGTCTAAATGGTGAAATATTTTATATAGCTGAAACACGCAATGAAGAAGAATTAATCGAAGCTATGAAATTCTATGATTATATTGAAGTTCAACCAATCAATAACTATATTCATCTTCTTCGCAATCACGACATTACATCAATGGATCATTTAAAGAAGTGTATTAAGAAGATTATTGACTGTGCCAAAAAAGCGGGTAAGTTAATTGTTGCTACTGGTGATGTTCATAATATTGAGGAAAATGATTTACTATATCGTGAAATAATCGTTAATCAAAATATCCCGGGTAAAGGAAGACATCCACTTGCTAGATACTTAGCTGGTCAATCTAAATTCAATGTCAATAAAGATAATATTAATGCAGCCATTACTAAAGCCCGCAATAATGGTGTCGAGTTAAATTCTGTTGATATTAAAGTTTTAAAATACATCTATGTTTTATATAAGATTAAAAATATTGATATCACAAGTACGAATATTGCTAGTCTTTATTCTGTTGATAAAAATAATCCTGATGAAGAAAAATTAAAGGGTAAAGATGGCGAAACAGAGAAGAAGTATATTATTGATGCTTCCTTAAGAAAACTTCAAATTGCCAATATCATTACCGTTAATTATGCGAATGGAACATATTCCCTTCTATCAAAATATACTGACAGTGAAGCTTCCATTGGTGGACATATTCCTAATCAATTCTTTAGAACTACCGATGAGATGATTGAAGAATTTGCTTGGTTAAATGATAAAGACCTAGTTCATGAAATCGTTATTGATAATCCAAATAAGATTATTGATATGTTAGATGAGATAGAAGTCGTTGTTTATCCGGATAAACCATATTCACCAATCATTGAAAACAGTCAAGAGACTTGTCGTGACTTAGTTTATGATAAAGCTCATTCGATGTATGGCGATCCTCTTCCTCGCAATATTGAAGATCGTATTGCTCAAGAATTCTATGGTGATAAAATTGATCAATTAGTATCGGAAATGATAGCTATCAAATATCCCGATATGTCGGAAGAGGAAAGAGATGCCATCTTCCAAGATGAATTACATGCTGTAATCTATAGTGGATATGATGGTGTAGTAAAACTTAAAGCAGATCAGTTGAAGCGTCTAGATGATTCACTTGAAGGAGAGGCTTTAATTGAAAAAGCCAAAGCTGAATTAACGGGTATTATTGGTGGAGGTTTCGACGTTATTTATTTAATCGCCCAAAAACTCGTTAAGCATTCCAATGATGATGGTTATCTCGTTGGTTCCCGTGGATCTGTTGGTTCATCTT
>CAMWQX010000137.1 GCA_947176475.1 uncultured Bacillota bacterium | reverse complement strand
ATATATTACTATCCAACATCAGTGATTCTATTGAAAAGATTTATGATAAAAATAGCCTTAAGAATTTCAAACGCTTAATTCATTCATTAAGTAAAAACTTAAATAAAGATGGTCTTATTCAAGTTGGATATATCTATAGCTTATACTGTTCATCTAATGATAACATACCAATATTTGCTGATGATGAAGAACGTGAGAAAATATTTACTCCTGATGAATTTAAATCACAACTTGTTACCAGCTATCGCTTCTACAGTCAGAGAGATAAAATTATTACTTTTGAACCTAAAAAAAGAAAAGCATCTTAACTTTTCTTTTTATTTTTGTAACTTTTTCTTATCTTTACTATTATCTAAATAATACTCATCACCTATAATCTTGGTAATAAGTGTTCCCGTTTGAAAATAATCATATCCTTCTTCACGGGATTCTAAATCGGCAAATGTTTTACTTTCTATGGTACCATCTTCATTTATTCGATATAAAAGTAATCCATATGTAACATCTTTAACCGGGTTTTCTGTAAAATCATCTAACCCTATTTCTTCCCAACGTTCATCATATGCCTCGGGAATAACTCCCCAATAAATACTTCCAGTCTCCTCATTTTCTCCTGGGTTATACTGCATTCCATAATGTTCTGGAACATATTCCCTAACCAGTTCCAAGCGTGTACTTTCTGGTCTATTTTCAAATCTTCTTTCCACATATTCTAAACTATCATTTAAAATGCAGAGATGATTAGAAGCAATAGCATTGTAATAATCATCTTTTAAGACATACTCATCACATCTTACATACTCTCCAACATATTCTTTTTCTCCATCGATTAATCTTTCGATGCCACTTCTTGTTTTATAATAATGAATATGTTCATCTTCTATATCACAATCAACATCTACTCCACAGGCACTTAAAGATAAAATGGAAGATAGCATTAAGGCCCATACTTTACTTCTTTTCATCATATTAATTTAAAGTTAATGCATGATTTTCTTTCTTGTCTTTAATAAATTCTACAAACTCTGATAAAGCCATAGTCGTCTTTTCTTCGCTTCCAAATATTCGAAGTGTAACCGTTTTTTCATCTCTTTCATTATTTCCTAAAACTAAAGAAACTGGAACTTTTTTTGTTTGTGCTTCTCTCATACGATAACCTAACTTCTCATCACGACTATCAAGTTCCACTCTTATTCCTGCTTCTAATAATGCTTGATATACTTCATTAGCATACTCTAAATGATATTCATTATTGACAGGCATTACACAAACTTGAACTGGACTTAACCAAAGTGGTAAAGCTCCTCTTTTTTCTTCTAAATAATAGGCAATGAAGCGATCAATACTTCCAAATATTGCTCTATGTAAAACAACTGGACTCTTTTTTGATCCATCACTATCAACATAAGTTAAATCAAATTTAGCTGGTAAGCAAAAATCTAATTGACAAGTTGATAAAGTATATTCATTACCAACAGCTGGTTTAACTTGAACATCTAATTTTGGTCCATAGAATGCTGCTTCACCAATTTTTTCTATATAAGGAATTCCAATATCATCTAAAACTTGTCTTAATTTATTCTCAGCATTATCCCACATTTCATCATCTGGATGATATTTAACTTTATCTTCTTTATCTCTTAATGAAAGTTCAAAGTGATAATCTGTAATACCTAATTCTTTATATACTTCTAATATTAAGTTAACAACTATTTTAAATTCTGATTCAATTTGCTCTGGAGTAACAAAAAGATGCGCATCATTTTGACAGAAAGATCTAACTCTTTCAATTCCTTTTAAAGCTCCACTAGCTTCAAAACGACAATCTCTTGCTATTTCTCCAATACGCAAAGGTAAATCACGATATGAGTGAATATCATTTGCATAAATCATCATATGATGTGGACAATTCATTGGTCTTAAGACAAACTCTTCACCTTCAACTTCCATCTTTGGAAACATCGATTCTTGATAATGCTCCCAATGTCCACTAGTCTTGTATAATTCGACATTACCTAAAGGTGGCGTTAAAACATGCTTATATCCTAATTTTTTCTCTTTACCCTTAATATAGTTTTCTAACTCTTCCCAAACAATATATCCATTTGGCAAATACATTGGCAAACCTTTACCAACTAAATCACTAGTCATAAATATTCCTAGTTCTTTACCTAATTTACGATGATCTCTATTTTTAGCATCTTCAAGTTCTTGTAAATAAGCCTCTAACTCTTCTTCCGTATCAAAACATACCCCATAGATACGTTGTAATACTTTATTATTTACATCACCTTTCCAATATGCGCCACTGAATTTAATTAATTTAAAATTCTTACATTCTTTAACCGTTTCTACATGCGGACCACGACAAAGATCTGTAAAATCTCCTTGTGTATAAGTCGATATCGTTACTTCACTCTCATCCATACGACTAATTAAATCAATCTTATATGGATCATCTTTAAATTGCTCTAAAGCTTCCGCTTTCGTTATTTCATTTCTAACAATCCTTTTTCCATCTTTAGCAATCTTTTTCATCTCTTTACTGATTGCTTCAATATCTTCATCATTAATAACCTTATCACCTAAATCAATATCATAGTAAAATCCACTATCAATAACTGGACCTACCCAAAATTTAGCATCCGGCCATAAATGTTTAATTGCTTGTGCCATCATATGTGCACAACTATGATTTAACTTATTTAATCTTTCATCTTCTTTAAAATTTATCATTCTACATTCTCCTTATCTCTTCTTTATTTTCTCTTTCAAATTTGGCGGTTTCACTATTATATCTCGTTCTTATAATACTGCCATCCAAAAAATTATCATAAATAACCCCTAAGTTCTTTTCAAGTTCATCAGTTGTTTGCTCTGCATTAAAGCAATAAAATCTAGCATTAAGCCTCTCTAAATCCTCTAATCTAAGAGGTATATTTGGAATATCATCATTATGAAGTGAAGATATTCCTAATCTAGAAAGCAAAATATCTAATCTATATGTTGATTCATCTGGTTCAAAATCAATTTTAAAGCCAAGTGAATCTACAGCTTCCTTAAATCTTTTTGATTGCTCATATAACTTTCTATAATAAGGATTATGGCGTATCGATCCTCCTGCCCTCATTGCTTCCATAGTTCCATCCGGATATAACATTACAAGTGCTGCTTCTTTAAACAAAAAGTATTCATCACTCATCTTACTGACATCAAATGGTTGAAGATCGAATTCAACTTCATATCCATCTCCCATTCTTTTCAAATATAATTGTTTTTCTTCCATATCTTTCTCCTTTTAAACAAAAAAGGACGATACACAGGAGTGTAAAAACTACACGGTACCATCCTTTAATTAACTTATCCAACATATAACGGTGTCAACCGAAGCTTTTTAACTTACTCAAGAAGGAGTAACTATGAATTACTTTATTTGTTTCCACCAACCACAAACTCTCTAGAAAAAGTAACTTTCATAATCATATCTTCTATCACTGATTTCTAAGGCTATTCTAACACTTAAGATATGCAATGTCAATAAACTAAACTCTAAAATAATAATTAAAAACCCGCTCTTTTTATGGTAAATACCTCTTATTTATGTTAATATTAATAATAGAGAGGAGTATGCTTATGAGTTATAATGTATTATTCAAATTATCTAAAGATACCATAAGTATTTCCCAGATAAAAAAAGAAGTCGATTATGAAAGTCTAAATAATACTAATACCATTGATGTCAAAGATTTAAAATTCTCTAATGACTATATTAAAGAAAACTTTGAATTAGTATCTAACTTCTTAAACGTCATAATCATTAAACACAATATAAAAATAGCTCAAGTTAATAACCTTGATATCGCTACTCTATCCCTTGATTTAATCAATGAATGGGAGCATATTGAAAAAGTAATCTTCAAACCTGATAAAGTTATCAACATGGATATTGTTTTAAAACTTCTTGACAGCAAATATTTGCGCGAAATAGATTGTTACAATATGAATCACTATCTTATTGAACGTTTAGATTTAAATAAAGCTATTAAAGTGAGTACCCGTTATAACTATGACTTTGTCTCAAACTTTATGCTAAGTAACAATTTAGCTAGTTATTCTGACTTTTATTATAAGAAAAGCATCACCATAAAAAAAGAATTTGATGAAGAAGAAATTGAAGACTTTCGCATATTTATTGCTTTAAATGATCGTCTAAAACATATTAAGATATTAACTTATTCTAATGAGTTACTTACCACTATTATTGAGGAAATTATCAAACATAAAAAGAAAAATATCATCATTGAAATATATCAAGAAGATAATGATTTAAATATGATATACAACTCTGTTTCCTATATCAAAAAACAACATAAAAAATATTTTGAAGAATTTAATATTACTTTCAAATTGTCCTATTC
>CAMWQX010000136.1 GCA_947176475.1 uncultured Bacillota bacterium | reverse complement strand
ATTATATATAATGAACATAATTATTTGATAAATGTTGTTACAGCATCAGAAACTAATCACATTACTAATGGAGAATCGGCAACAGTTAAAGTAATCTATCAGGTGCCAGCAACCGAAGGCGAATATTCTATTTGCTTGGGATATTTAGGTAATTCGCTAGGATGCTTTACGAAAAATTAAAAATGCATAAAAAAAGAGAAAAATGTCTCTTTTTTTTATTTACTAGGTAGAGGATTTGTGGTAATATAAATAATAGAATAGGAGTGTGGCGAAATGCTAAAACGTTTGAAAAAACAAGGTTTTACATTAGTTGAGTTATTGGTAACAATTGTTCTTTTAGGTATTGTTGCGGCAATTGTTATTTATAATATGACTGGTGTAAATAACGGAACCAAAGAAAACGATTATGAAAGATATATAGCTGCAGTAAAATCAGCAGCAGATGTATATGCAACTAACAATCCAGAAGCATTTAATGATTTGTATGTTAGTAAGTCATATGTCTATCTTACAATCGGGGATTTAGTTAGAAGTGGACTTTTAGATGAAAATTTACAAAATCCATATACTAACGAAAAAGTTGACTTTAATGAAAAAATTAAAGCTAACTTAGATACAACATCTGGTGATATTAAATTTGAATATCCATTGGAAAAGGGCGAAGAAGAAACTTTCTTAGTTACAATATCTGATTATGTTGTATGGGGTGAAGGATATGATTGTATGCAAGGTGCAGGAACATATCAATTATCTCTATCAGATGAAAAGGGTAATTTGATAATGCTAGATGATCCAGCAGCAATTGAAAAGTATAACGTAAAATGTAGTTTACCTAGTGGATTTAATCCTAAAGAGGCTGGTAATTACGAAATAGAGTATACTTGGATTACAGAGAGTGGTACTAAAAAATCAGCAACAAGAACCTTAAGAGTTTTACCTCAAGTTGTTCCAACATTCAGAACAAATTATGATTATGATTTGAGTCAAAGTCCATGGTTTACTCCAGGATTATTGGGAAATGGAGAACAACAAGATAAGAATTGTCCAGCAGGATGGAAATGCTTAACATATACTCCATATATTGAAGGTGCTGATCCTGATTCGACAACATTATCTATTTCAAAGGTTGGAAACAACCCTAAGACTAGCGAACAAGTAGTTGTTCAAAACACGAATAAGTATGAGACTTATCGCGTTGATGATGGTGATAAAACATATAAGTTAAAAACGACCGTTAGGGGACATTATGATAAGACTTATTCTTATACTGCTGAAGGTAGCGAAAGAATTAAGATGAAATTAATAATTCCTCCTTCGTATGTAACTAAAAATCCTGAAAATAAGAATTGGGTAACACAAAGAGAATTTAGAATTACTGATCCATATTCTCCAGTTGGAGTACAAAAGTATGAATTTAAGTTAATACCAAATGGCGAAAAACCTAGCAATGATCTTGAAATGAATACAACCAATGTGTTTGATAAAAAGGGAAATCCTACACCTAAAACCGTTAATTTATTCGGGGGTGGCACATGTACAAATAGGGAAATATCTTATCCTAAGATTGCCTTCCGTGCTATCAATAAAGAAGGTTATGTTGGAGATTGGGTAGAAGTAGAATCTAACTTAACTAATAATGTTAGTAAATTGATATCAAGTACAAGCAATGGATGTACAAGCCCAAGTCAATGTTGCTATAAATCGGGTTCATCATGCTATTATAATGAGAAAGTAATGCATTTGAATTATTCTGGACAACCTTTTGTGGCTCTAGAAGTTCTTCCTAATAATCAACTTTTAACTGCTTCAAGTACGACAACTAAAAATCCATTCAGTCCAAATGAATTGAGACAAGCTCATTATTCGGTAAATATATGTGATGGAACATTTACTGCACATTTCTATTATGCTTCACCAGCATTGCAAAGAATTGTACTAGAAGGTACTAATTATGCAGATAGTACATTACCTAGAAATTATAAGAATGTTCTTGTAAATAGACAATGGGCTGTTGATGAAAGCAGCGGAGGTGTAGAATCTACTAGATGTATTGAACACCATGGTGAGGTACACTGCAGTGAGACGACTGTTGTTGGATATGAAAATAAACCATATACTTCATATGTTGGTAATGTAAACTCAGCAATGATAGCTAAATATGGAAATGCCTTATATGATACTAGACCATATTGGGGAACTAAAACTTATGGATTTAATAAATATGAGGCTGTATCTGATCCTGGAACGCATGGCGGTGAAGGTACAAATGTATGGAATGCTTACTTCTATGCTTATCTAAGAGGGCAAGAGACTCAACAATATAGTGGAAGTTCAGCTTATATTAAACCAATAGTTCAATTTAGAGAAAATATTGTTGTTTGTAGTGGAAACGGAACAAGTTCAAGTCCATATGTAATTGCTACATAGGAAACTAGGAGGATTAAATATGGGAAAAGAAAAGAAGAATAAAAAGAATTTTAAATTAACTAAAGAAAGATTATTTGCGATAATTGCTACTATTGTAGCAGTTATTGCATTAATAATTATGATTGTGCTTTTTGCTAATACTGATAAAGAACAAGATGCGAAAAAGAATAATGAAGAACCTATTAATGAAAAGTTTCAATTTTTAGTTGAGGCAGAGAGTTATGGTCTTTTGAATGATGATATAATTGCGAGTCAGGCTAATGAAAAGAAAAAGATGATGGATGAATATAATAAAGGAAATTATACGATTGATAATCCTTATGTTGTACAAAATCCATATATAATAAGTCCACAAACAGCTGTAATAATGTTTAAGACTAAGAAGAGTGAAAGAGTTACCTTAACGGTTAAGGGTAAACATAATGATGATTTAACTAGAACTTTTGAGGCTAGTAAAGATCATTATATTCCTGTATTAGGTTTATATGGAAATTATGAAAATGAAGTAATAATTAAGACAGAATCGGGAGCTTCTAAAACAATTAAAATTAAGGTTAAAGAGAAGGCCGATACGCAAGCTGTAAAAGTTATAGAAAATAAATTAGGTAATACTAATGGCGAGTTCTATTTTGCAACTTCAGCATTAGGTGTTGCCAATATTGCTTATGATAATTATGGTGAAGTTCGTTGGTGGTTAAAAAACGGCTATACTAAGGGTATGACAATGTTACAAAATGGTAATATACTTCTATCAACAGCAACTGAAGGACCAGATGTAACTTCAACAAGTGGTGTAGTTGAACTTGATATGATGGGATATATTCATCATGAATATGAAATTGAAGGTGGATATCATCATGATGGTTATGAAATGCCAAGTGGCAATTTAATAATTTTAACAAGTAAACCAAATGGTGATTCATTCTCAGATTATATCGTTGAACTTGATCGTGAATCAGGTAAGATTGTTAAAGAATGGGATATGAAAGAAATTGTCTCTAAAGTGGATCCTAATTTGATTGAATATGGAGAGATTACTTGGGGATGGATTAATTCAATTACATATGATGAAAAAACTAATTCATTAGTAATGTCTTTAAGAAATCAAAATTCGGTTGTTTCTATTTCTTATGATAAGGGAACAATTAATTGGATTTTAGGACAAAAGAAGTATTGGTCTAGTAAGTTTGATCAATATTTAATAACAGGTGCAGGAGAAGGCTTTATTTATCCTGCTGGTCAACATTCTGTTAATATCTTAAGTGATGGAAAATTATCAATATTTAATAATGGATATAATTCAAATCATGAAAAGGCGGTTTCTTGTAAGTCGTTACAAAATAATGAATCTTATGCCATGGTATATAATTTAGATTTAAATAATAAAACGGCGACAGTAGATTATAAGTTTGGTGGTAAAGAATATTTCTCATATGCTTTATCAAGTTATACATATGCAACTAATAATCATAAGTTATTTAATTCAGGATGGCATTTTACTGATAAAGTAGATTTTAATTCAGCATCATGTACGCAATTTAGCAATGATAAATATGATACTAATTTAATTGAATTTGATGATAAAAATAATATTGTTGCACATTTACATATTGATGAGTCTAAGTTTGAAGCTATTAAAGCGGATATTTATAATTTAGCTGAAGTTAGTGTAAAACCTTCTAAAAAGGATGAAATAGCTAATCATGATCCACAAATGGGTAAATATACTTCAACTATGGATGCTGATAAATATGAAGAATTATCAGAAGAGGAAGCTTTAAAATATCAAGATAATGATTTCCTTTCAATTGCTTTCATAATGTATAATAATCGTATTAAATTCTATGGAGCAATACCGGAATCTATGGAGGCTAAAATAACATTTATTTCTCCATCAGGTAAGGCATATCGTTACTTATTGAAAGAAGCAAATAAGGAAGCTAAAGACTTTATCATATTAGATGATTTACCAAAGGGTAGATATTATGTCTATGCTAATTGGGATGACTATATTTATACTGTCACTTATACCCATCTCC
>CAMWQX010000135.1 GCA_947176475.1 uncultured Bacillota bacterium | reverse complement strand
ACAATTCCAACTACATATTTTGCCAATGACTTAGAAAATCGTGTAGTAGGAGTAAGTTTAGCAGCTGAATGGAGAATGGCTGGAACATCAACTTGGACATCTTATGCAACTCAATCACCTGATTTAACGGGCAATAAGACTGTTGAAGTAAGAATTGCTCCAACAGGAACTAAGTTAGCAAGTGATATAGTAACTTATACATTTACAGAAGATAATCAACCAGATACAAGAAAATATATTCCAGTATCAAATCTTTCTATTCATGCAGTTTCAACAGAAGCTACAGCAAACCAAGGACATGCAACAAATGCAATTGATGGAAACTATAATACAAGATATCATTCAAACTGGAATGGAAATGATACGAAAAGATTTATGGTTATCAAATTAGATGAACCTACATATGTATCAGCAGTTGAATTTGTACCAGCTGGTGGAGGAAATGGTAAAATCTATGATGGAACAATCTATGGAAGTATGGATGGTAAAAATTGGTTTGAATTAAGCAAACAAACCGGATTAAAATATACAAATGCTGCAGATAAAGTGGCAGATGCTATAGAAAATACTAAGGCTTTTGAAATAGCAAATCCAAAAGAAGTACAATATGTAAAAATAGTTGCTGATAGAACTAATGGAAATTGGTTTACCGCAAGAGCATTTAACTTTTATGAAGATATAACTAAGGATCCACGTCCTAAAGCAGGTATTGCTTTCAGTGAAACTAATCCAACTAGCAAGAATGTCGTAGCAAGATTAGTTAATAAGAGTACTAATTTTAGAATCACTAATAATAACGGAAGTGATACTTATACATTTACAGAAAATGGCGAATTTACTTTTGAATTTATTGATGATAAGACTAAATTAACTGGTAGTGCTAAAGCAACAGTTACATGGATTGATCGTACAGCTCCAACTGTAACAGTTACTTATAATCCTTCTAAAGAAACTAGAGGTGAAGTTATAGCAACTATTACTCCTAGTGAAGCAATTAAAGTTACTAATTATAGAACAGAAAATGTTGATGAAGAGGGAAATCAGTTATTGACTAAGAATGCTTTCACTTATACTTTTGAAAAAAATGGTGAATTTAATTTAAAATTCGTCGATGCTGCGGGAAATCAAGGTAATACAGTATTAAAGGTTGATTGGATTAGTAATACAGCAACTACTACTCCAACAACCAAACCAACAACAAATCCTACTAGTTCGTCATCAACAACTAAGTCGACGACAAAATCAACTACGAAATCAACAACTAAATCGACGACAAAATCCACAACTAAATCCACAACGAAGAAGACAACGACGAAGGCGGCTAATAAAACAACGACAACAATAAAGGTAAATACTACTAAAAAGCCAAATACAACTAAGAATACGACAACTAAAAAAGTAACAAATAATATAATTACTAATAAACCACAAGGAAATGGAAATACAACAACAACTTCGACCACTACTACAATGACTACAACAACTAATAGAGTAGAAGAAGAATTACCAAGTGGATCTTCAATTACTTCTAAACCAGCATCAAATGGAACTACGACAACTACTAAAGTACAAGTAGTTAATAAGGACGAAGAAAAGAAAAATCCTTGGACAAGATATTTAATTGTTATATCTCTTGCTTTATTAATTATGATTATTGCCGTAATTGCTGTTAAAAAACGTCATGAATAAAGACTTCCAATGAAGTCTTTTTTCTTGTTTAAAAATATTAATTTATTGATTATCAGTATTTTTTTGATTAAATGATGCTAATGTTTTAAAATAAGTAATAATGTGCTATAATAATAGACAATTTTATTCTTGAAATAAAGGAGTAAAGTGGGGTGATGAAGATGAATGAAGAGGATATTAAATTATTTCCGCATAATGAAGAAGCTTATAAGAAATTAGTTGCTTCTTTAGAGGATTATCCTCTAGCATTTATTGAACATGCTACAGGTACTGGTAAGTCGTTCATTATTTTAAAGTATTTATATGCGAAGATGCGCGAGAAGAGAATCTTCTTTGTCAGTTTGCATGATGAGATGTTTGATCAATTATTTGGTAAGCAAATGAAAACTTTGGGAATGAAGCGAAGTGACTTTAAGCAATTTGAAACGCTTATTTACCATAATTTAGTTAAACAAGATCCCAAAAAGTTAGTTGATCAATTTGACTGTTTTGTATTTGATGAAGCTCATCATTGTGGAGCACCCAAGTGGAGTAAGATAGTAGAAGGTATTAAAGAAGAAGTATTAAAGAGAAAAGATAAAAAAATGATTGGTCTTACGGCAACGGGTATCCGCTATTTGGATGATTATTTAGATGTTGCTGAAACCTATTTTGATGGACATGTAGCAAGTCGATTAAGTGTAGCGAAGTCGATGTTAAAAGCTTTACTTCCAGCACCTTTATATATTAATTCGATAGTATCTTGTCGTGAAAAATATGATCGCGTAATGAATAAACTTAAGAAGTTACCAAGAACTAAAGAAATAAATGATGTGCTAGAACACATGAATGAGATTGGTAAAAATATTGAGGATAATTCATCTATTCCTGAATTGTTAAAAAAGTATGATGTTAAACCAGGAGAGAAGTATATTGTATTCTGTAAGGACATTAAAGATTTAAAAAATAAGATGCAGGAAGCTAAGAATTGGTTTAAAGATATTGGCGACGTCAAAATGTTCGAGGCACATAGTGCACAAAGAAAAGAGAAAAATCGTAAACAGATACAAGAGTTTGAACAAAAACGCGATGAGATAAGTTTGATGTTTGCCGTAGATATCTTTAATGAAGGTTTTCATATTGATGATTTAGATGGTATTTTAATGTTTAGAAAGACAAAATCACCGATTGTTTATTTGCAACAATTGGGTCGTGCATTATCTTTTTCATCTCGCAAAAAACAGATTAAGATATTTGATTTTGTCGACAATATCAGTGATAATGATGTAATTCGCGAATTATATAAAGAATTAGTTAGTGAAGCTAAAAGACTTATTCATGAAGAACCAGAGAATAAAGAGTTATTTGAGGAGATTATTAAGAGATTTGAAATTGTCGATTATACTTCTTCAACGATGGAAGCTTTAGATGAGATTAACTCATATTTAGATGAAAATTATACTTTTAGAAATTCTATTATAAGAGCCATAGGATTATTACAACAATATAGAGATCAATTTCCCAATAATGATATTCAATATGATATTAGGCATGGGTATTTAGATGAAGATTATATGCGAGCTTATAATCATATTATTGCTATGGATAAGTATTTAACATTATCTAATATTGAAGTTTTAAATAATTTAAAAATTGATTTTAATGGGGAGATAATTACTGATTTAGATAAGAGGCGTGAATTATTAGATGGTCATGCAAGTTATAATGAACTATTAGCAGCAGATTTCAATAATTTTAAAAGAACTTATATTGATTTTACGAATAATAATAATCGAAGACCAGAAATGGGAAATTCTAAGTATGAAGATGAATTATATCAAAAGTATCGTGAGTATTTGGGTAAACTAAGTAAAAAAGAATTAATGGGATTATTTAATAAATTTAATTTTAAGCTAACAGTTGAAGAGATAATATTAACAGGTAATTATCCTAATAAAGATGATTTGCATGTCTATTTTAGTACAATGGTTAAAAGACTTTCTGAGTCACAAGGGTTTGATCGTGTTGAATTAAAAGTCTTGAAGAAAGTTAAATCACTTATTCCAATGGAATATTATCAATTAAAAGATTATTTAGATCATAGTAAAGATATTAATACTTTGGTAGATGATGCTATAGATATTTTAGTAAGACATGAAAAGACAAGATTAAAAGATCTAGCAAGTGGTTATGTATCTTTAGTTAAACCGCGTGATGCTATAAGAGCGAGAAGGACATTAAATAAATATGCCTTGCACGTAACTAATGAACAATTTAAGAAGTTATTAGAATTTAAAATTGAATTACCAAGAAAAATTGATATGTCTTGGGAAGAACGCATAGAAAGGTTAGGCAATTATAATTCTTTCTATGAAAAAGAAATGGATGCTGAAACAATTGTTGTTGCCAATTATTTTAATTTTATTGTAAAAAATAAACGCCGACCCGATGGTGCTTGTGAAACCGAAAGGCGAATAACTCAGGAATATGAAAACTTCTTAATATTTACCAGTATAAGTAAGGTTAAAGTTATGTGTGCTTCTATTGATTATTATAAGTTACCTCATAGTTTTGTAGAAAAAGTATTATTGGGAGAAAAAATTGATGAAGTAGAAGTAAGTGCTTATGTAGAAAGTTTACTTATTAAAAAGAAAAATCATGAAATGTTAGATCGTAAAGAAGTAAAACTATTGCGATTAATATTTAATAAACAAAAATATAGGCAACGTGCTGAAGTGGCTGATTTATTAAAAGTTCAAACAGTTTATCAACAAATGGATACTTTAATATCTAAGTATGAAGAATCCCAAAATACACTTGATTATAATCGTCTATTGATCTTTTTAAAGAATAATAATGATT
>CAMWQX010000134.1 GCA_947176475.1 uncultured Bacillota bacterium | reverse complement strand
CTTTATTAGTTTTTATCTCAATATCGTTATTATCTTCTCTTTGATTAATTTTTTTTAAAATTATTGCTACCATAATTAATAATATAATGGCAATAATCAAAATCGTCTTTTTATTTTTCATAAAATTATTCCATTCTATAATTGACTATACTTCAACAAAATATTTATCGATAAGTTCATCCATTTTTTTATCACTTAAAGTAACAATGACATGATTATCATCATAATACTTAGTCTTACCAGCATTTTTGATGAAGTCATCATATTTGATCGTTTTGCCATCTTTTAATATGACATACCAATCTTCTATTCCTTCAATTTGATTTAAAATTATATAAGGTTTTGTAGGTACGACACTTGGAATGTTTGGTCCAATGGCGTATATACCAACTAAGCGATTTTTAACTTCATAGACATGGGCAGATGCATAATAAACATCCATTGATTGTAATTCATGTAAAAATTTAGCTAGATTATCAAGATTATTATCAATTTTTTCTATCTCTTTTTTACCAATAGATATAGGGTTATAAATGCCAAACATTTGGAATCCCGAATATTCTTCACTTTCAAGTTTATCTTTTAAATCTTCAAGGCCGTGGATACTTCCCTCTTCATCATATTTAATGAATTTTTTAGAATCTTTAACGCTTACAACTTCATCTTCGCGAATGTATTCATGGATATTTAAATGATTACATATTTTTTCAATGATATCATAGAAACATTTAATTTCATCGATACTTGTAGGAAGATTTAAAAAAAGGGTTATATCGTTTCCTTCCATACATAAATCAATACCACGAGCTAATTTACTTTTATCATAAAGCAATGTATGTTCGGCAATTTCATTTTCATTTAAGCAATAGTGCTCATTACTTACTCCATAAGATAAATTCGTTAATTTAATAATATCTGCTATATTTAATTTCTTTTTAAATAATCCTTTTTGCTTTATTTTAACATTTACTGACATACTTATTTCCTCTCTTTTTAATATAATTCCATAATATAATCTTTGCTATTGATGGTATTTAAATCTACTTTATGCATTACTAACATATCGGCAGAAGTTTTTCTAAACATCGCCTCATCAAAACGATTATCTAAAAGCATCATATTGCCCTGTTGAATGGCAACATAGAAGATTTTAGATTTAGATAGCAATCTTTTAGGTGTTATTATCTTTAATAATGCACAAAGATCTTCCGTGTTATCGGGAAGTAACAAGTAACCAAATTCAACGACTAAATGTTTTAAATCTTTTTCTTTAGATATTAATTTTTTATCTATAAGAATAGATAGTGCTGTATCGGCAACATTTTCTTTATATGTTTTATTGGTAATAACATTTTTAAAGGGTTTATCCATTTCTAGTTCATAACCACAATCGTGACACTTTTTACCCTTCACTTTAGCACCACAATTGCGACATGTTTTATTACTCATTTTTCTTCCTCCTTATTTTTGTTATCTAAGTATTCATGAGCTAAGATATCTTTTAAAACGAGCATAGCATCTAATTCACTATAGTTATATGTAGTTTGGAGATCATTGAATAATTCTCTTATTTTCTTAGCATACTTGGGAATATCTACTTCACTCTGATATTTTTTTAATATAGGATACTTAGTACTCCAAGCTTTAGTCCAATCTACTTTGTCTTGATTGGATTCATCAGTATTCTTTATTATCTTTTCAATTTTATCCATCTAGTCCTCCAAAATTTTAGTATTACTTCCATTCATCAGAAAAAGCTTTTAATTCCTTTTTCTTTTCTTCGGATAACTTATTAAAGTCGGTGTCAGTTATAGCACCTTCAAGAGTATAAAGATGAACAAGACATACTTCAGGAAAACGTTTTTTCAATTTAAAGAAAGCCTCTTTGCTGCCAATGCTCCTTAATTCCTCAGCTGAAGTAATACCGGTTATTTTTAGTTTTCTTTCTAATTCTTTTCCAATATTTTTCATAGAAGTTAATTCCGTCATATAATCACATCCTTATCCTAATTATAAAAACTTTTCCATTTCTCCCGATTCTTGAAATCCTAAATGTTCATACAAAGATTGAGCTTCATTAGATGGTTTTAATTTTATGTTATGTACGCCTTTTTCCTCTAGCCAATTCATAACAGATTTTACCACTTGAGTTGCATAACCTTTTTTTCTTTCTTCGGGTATGCAATAAACATCAATTATATAGCCATAGTACGGAGTTTTAAAAAAGCAAAATGGAATATCTTCTTTGATAATAGCACCAGCAATAGCTATTGGTGTTTCATGATCATAAAGAATAAAATGACAACACTTATCTTCTAGATATAATGATTTATACTTCTCTAAGATTAAATCTTCAACATTTTCCTGTAGAAGGGATAGAGTTCCAACGCTTTCAAACATCTTCATTTTCATATCTACTACTAAGGAAAGGTCTTTTTCTGTTGCTCTAGTTATTTGCATATAGCTTTCTCCCGTCTTTATAAACATATATTTTATTTAATTTTCTTTTTATAAAAGATAATTACATCTTCTTCAGGATCATATTCAATCGTGGTTTTAATATATTCACGGAAACCATAGTGAAAGTATATCTCCATGTTTCTAACAGCTTCTGGTCCTACTCCTAAACTAAGTTCACTGTAGCCTTTTTCTTTTAAATCATTTTCTGCAAATCTAAATAATTTACTAAAGTATCCTTGTCCTTCATATTCTTTATTTGTTCTGAATGCTGCTAGATATGCCATATCATTACTCAATAGACCACTAGGATCACTGATATCACCAACAAATGCTGAAGTTTTGATATAGGCGGTTAATTCACATATTATTTCATCATCTAAAAAGCCTAGATAAGAAATGGTACTTTCATCATCAAAATTTCTTAAGGCATTATCTCTAAAACTTTTCCATATATCTTTACCAGGATGAATTTCAATTAAATAGTCCCACCTTTTTATCAATTCATCTCTAGTTGCTATTTTACATACAAGTTCATTCATTATTTATCACTCTTTCAAATTATATTTATATTAGTTATTATAACATTAAAAAAGCAAATCTTATAGATGATTTACTTTACTTTTTAAATATTATTAATTATTTATTATTCTTACAAATCTATCACAATATTGTTTATCGAGATTACATAAATGTGCATACTTATCATCTCGGGATTTTTCGATGTTGTATTTCTTTAAGTTATTATCAAATTCTTCTAATTCTAAATATGTATCATTTTCGTACTTTTCGATTTTTTCATTGGTAGAAGGAGCATAGAATATTACTTTTTTATCACCAATATATATGAGATAGTAAAACTCTCCTTTTCTCTTATAATCAATAAAGGAAAAGTTTTTGCGTCCAAAACCTGTTTCAATTTTAGTTACATCACTATAATTATAAGTTACGCCAAAGGGATGAAATGGATCATGGATTATTATTTTATCTTGAGTTACAAAGGTAACGCTGGTAATAAAGCAATATAGTATTGCAATAAATAAAATAATTAATATGTATTTGCATTTTTCCCATAGTTCAACATATATCTCGATATCTTCACTTTTATTAATTTTAAATTTTTTCAATATTATGCCTAAGAATATAATAAAGAATATTACTATAGTTAAGATCATTAATTTAGAAGTTATCATTGATGTTTCAAAGAATAGATAATCTTGAGGAGCCATAAGATATTCAAGACCAATATTTAATAAAACAAATAAGGCGACTACAGCAATAATCGATATTATTAAAATAGGTATAGTTAAAGAATTCTTTTTATCTTTTTCTCTTGCCTTTTCTTTATGCTTATTTCTAAAGTAAAAATAATATATCCACTCAGATGTCATAAAAATAGTACAAAGAATAGCAATTATGCTATTTAAAACTAGAGCATCCCATCTCTTGTTATAGATATTTATAAATAACCATATTATGGGTGCGATATAAATTAATGATTGAATGATAATGGAATTCAATGTTGGACATAAAGCTTCTATAAAGGATACTTTAAATTCTTTGGCTTCATCGGTTTCAAGAAAATTAATGGTATCGCTATAATCATCAATTATGTTATTAAAACTTTTCTTTTTGTGATCTTTTATTAAAGAATTACAGATATTTTGTTTCTCTAGATAATTATTACTTTCCTCTTCCAATTCCTTTGATTTAATTTTTAAGGATTCTGTTATGTTATCCTTTTCAAGCATTGATGAAATGTCTTCAGTACTGAAGTTAATGTAACGCAATATTTTGATTAATTTTAATCTTTCAATGTCACTTTCAGTAAAGTGACGATAATCATTATCTTCATTTCTTCCTACACTTATTAAACCTTTTTCTTCATAATAACGAATACTTTTAACAGTTAATCCGGTTAATTTTTCCGCATCTTTAATTGTCATAAAATTCCTTCTTTCTATAACAACTTACACCCTGCCCTCAGGGCGGAGTCAACACTTTTTTATTATTATATCAAAAGACGCAAATCATAAATATGCTTTACTCTATAAATTGTAATTTATTTAATCAACTATTTAACTTCTAAGATACCTTTAATATTATTAAGTCTGTAATAAAT
>CAMWQX010000133.1 GCA_947176475.1 uncultured Bacillota bacterium | reverse complement strand
CAATAAAACAGATATAATTATTAGAATAGCTGCTATTAGTTTTTTAGGTAAATTCTCCTTTTCATTTAAGAAGAAATAGCCGATGATAACATTACCAATAACGGTTAAAGCAAGTAATGGAGATACGGTTGTAACACTTCCATATTTATAGGCTAGAAGTTGGAAAATAATAAGTGCTGACCAACCAATACTCGTAATAAAGATTGGAGCTTTATCTCCTATTTTATATTCATTTATTAGATCTTTAAATTTTATACGTTCAGCAATAATAATGAAGATTGCGGGAACTATTAAAGTTATGGCAATGTAGATTGCTAGATTAAAAGAATCACTAATATTGACATCTAAGAATACAGCAAAGGCATAAGCAAGATTGGATAATATTCCCAAAATAACATATTTATTAATCTTCTGCGTTCCCTTTTTATAGAATACTAATACATTACTTAAAATTATTAATACTGCTCCGATCATCTTTTTTAAAACAAAGGGTTCTTTAAAGAATAGAAGTCCAGCAACGATCATGAAGACTGTCGAGACTTGAAGGATAATCGAAAAAGTAGATGCCTCTATACCTGCTCTTACAGTAGTATTCATGCGATCCGATAAAGCATAGAAGATACAAGCTAGTCCTAGTAAAAGCCATACTGTCCAGGACGTTGGAAAAGTGAATTTAAAAAATGGCATAGTTAGTAAAGTTATGAGACCAGCTATTATTTGTAATAAAGCAGTTAATGCTCCATCGTTCTTGCTTTTTTTAGTTGTCACCTTATAAAATTGATTATAAGTTATTGAGCTTATAATATAAAGGATTACGAATAATATCCACATAAAAAATCACCTATCACAATTATAACCTAAAATAGGCAATAATTGAATAGGTATTTATGATATAATGAAATTAGATAAGGATGTGTTAATATGAATTATAATATTCATAAGGCCAATAAAGATGAAGCTTTAGAAATGAATGATTTATTAACTAAATTAATTCAAGATGAAAAACAATATGATGATAGTATTGATCCAAACTTTATCGTTGTATCTTTTTATGAACGCTATGTTGATGATGAAAGTAAGTGTTTGATGGTGGCGACAATAAAAAAACAAGTAATTGGTTACCTATATGGATATATTAAAGAACAAGAAGGTGGCACAAAAGATATATTATCAGCTAAGTTAGATGCCCTATTTGTAGAGGAAGAATTTAGAAAAAAACATGTTGCTCAAGAATTAATAAAGAGTTTTAAAATATGGTGTAAAGATAATAAGGTTTCTTCCGTGGAAGTTGATGTTTGTTCTGGCAATATTAAAGCCTTAAATTTATATGGGCAAGCAGGATTTGAAGAATTTAAAAAATCTTTAAAAATGGATATTTAATAAAAAAAGGCACTTAACATAGAATGGTTAAGTGCTTTTTTTATAATAGCGATATAAAATTACATCAATTCTTTATCGCTATTAGTATTATCGCCAATTTTTTAGATAATATACACTTTTTTTCCAAAAATAAAAACACCTCTAAATGAAGTGCTTTATTTTTATTTAAATAAGTCATCAACTTCCCCATTATTGAATAATAAGACATCTTCAAATTTTTCTTGGTCTCTTACGGGTAAGAAGATATATAACTTAACCATTTTATGTCCGCATTTTGGACAAGTATATTTAGTGGCTCCACAAGCATATACGCCAGTTGGTATATCGGCTTTTTTACTTACAGGAATTAAATTATTTAAATAATACTCGGCATCGTCATGATGCGTATAGTGTCCAACCATAGCCGGAAACATAAATAATTGTTTTTTTTCAACATCCATATCAGAATAACACTCATTACAACTGTCATCTTTAAAGAATGCTTTTACTCTTTTAATTATGCCCATTATTTTGAAGCCTTCTTGCCTTTTGTTTTACTATCTTTTTTAGTAGTACTTGACTTATCTTCTTTAGATTTTTTATTGTCTTCTTTTTCTTCTTTAGTCTTTTCTTTTGATAAAGCCCCTTTAGCTGTGTTGATTACTTCAACCATCATATCGGCTTTAGAAATACCAGTTAAGATATAATCACTGTCCATTCTCCAACGTTGGTTAGATGTAAATGTGTCAACGCGAACTTTAACGCCATCAACGATGAATAAGAAGCTTACACGACTACTTCCAGCTAAGAATCCTGCTCCGCTCTTTCCATCATCTACCCATGCACGTTCAACGCGAGAAGCTGGGATAATGTAAGTTTCTTTAGGATTCCAAAAGAATACTAAACCGATTTTTCCTTGTTTTTCATCAACATAAACAGTACATCCACGACCAAAGAATGTTTGATCACTTTTAAAATTTTCTTCAGCAAATCTAGCTGTGATTTTCTTTCTTGTTTGTTTGAAGATATATGTACCAGCAAAGCACCACCAACCAACTGATAAGAAAGATGGTCCCATAATTAGTATTACAGCCATATTTCCCTTAGGGAAGAATGCTGCGCTTAAGGCAAAACAAATTGCCGTAATAACCATAGGTCCAAAGATATAACCTAATAAATATAATACATTAATTTTTCTAATTTTTTCCATTTTAATTTACTCCTTCTAATTTATTCCCATTCACTTTCCTTTTTATTTTTAGGGGCAATGAAATATGGGAAGATTCCTAATTTTGCTCCTATTGAATGAAAAATAGGAAACAAGATTATTATTGTTAAAATTTGCGTACCTAATTTAGGTAACTCAACAAAATCTTCTTTACTCGATACTTCGGCTCCGCCAACCATATCGATATAAAAGTCTTTGCGACTAAGTTCCTCGCGATACTCTATTTGTTCAATAAAGTATTTATCATCGGTAAGATCAGCTTTAACAACTTTTCCTAGGGGTAAGATGTTTTCCCCAGAGAAAAGATCTTCACCTAAGTTTTTAACAGAATCATTATTGATTCTTGCGGCTACTCGCTCTCCCGATGGAAGTGTTACTGCATAGAGGTATGCTCCATGATAGTAGCCGGCTCCATGATTGCGAAATTCAATTCCCTTAGATCTTATGGTAAAGGTATCGTGATTTAGAATATCTTCAACACTTTGAACTTCAAAGGCATCATCAGGAGCTATCCCACCAATTTCTCCGGTATCTACTTTATGTTCTTCTAGATGTGATTCATACTTTTTATCATAATAAGAACCGACTAGATTTGCAGGAATATTACTTATTAAGAAACTTAATAGCAAACAAAGCCAAATATCAAATCGCAACATTCGATATCGCATAAAACTTTTTTCACCTCGATTCCTATTTCTAATTTATTGGTATGAATTTATTATAATACAATAATCGACATATTTGTAGACTTTTTTTCACAATTTTTTCACATTTTTTATTCTATTTAATTTTATTAATCTTAATTATTTTTTAACACAAAAAAACAGATTAGCAATCTGTTTTATTCTTTTGGTAAATCAATGTCATCTATACCACCTAGATCATAGACATTATAACCGATGTTAGTTAGACTTACAAAAGCCTTTTTACTACGATTACCACTTTGACAATAAACTAGGATTTTTTTGGCTTTATCTAATTCTATGTTTTCATCTATTTCATCATAAGGAATATTAATAGACCCTCTGATGTGTGAAGCTGCATATTCCTCTTTAGTTCTTACATCAACAATTATATAGTTACCATCAGCCATAAGACTTTCTAGTTCAGAACTAGCAGTTCCTCCACTATTGCATCCGGTAAGAAGAATAAGAACTAAGGCTAATATGGGTAATAATCTACTTAGTTTCTTCATTAACATATTTTAACCCATATGAGTTGACTTCTTCAACATCATCAATTGATAAACCAAAATTATCTTCTAAGTATTTAACATCTCTCCTTGAAATATCTAGGAATTTTGCCCAATCAATAACATCAACATTTATATCGATTTTCCATGGCGTTTGTTTTCCCTCTTCATAGACAACAAGATTATTTTCCCTTATCTCCGCACCAGTTATACGACATTGGGTTGCAAAAACTTTAGATTTTCGCGCACTGATAACTTTGAAACCATAGTGTGGATAGCGAGGATCATACACAACTCCCTTTTCTAAAGAAGTTTCTTGAGATTCATTTTTGCCAATAATTGTTGGCTTAATATAGGCAAATGGTATTTTTATTTTCCCATTTTTATCTAAAAAGTCATCGCTTTTATATCGTTCGTCATTGAACATTATAGTTAAAGGATTATCTAATTTTGGGTCAATAGTTACATCATATTCTACTACTGACTCATAATCATTTATAGAAGGAATTTCTCTCTTTCCCAATCCATAATTTTTTCTGACAAAATCGACATCACCTTTGTTTTTGGCATCAAATTTTGCGGAATTAATTAGAAGTCCATTCTTGTTAATCTTCCAAGGAATACTCTTTCCTTCTTCATAAATTACTAAATAATCATCTTCAATAGCAGCAGAAATAATATTTGATTGAGTCTTGTAATAGAATTTTCCGCCATCAGCTGTAAAAATCGTCATTCCATAATTTTGACTAGTGATTGTTGCCTTTTCCTCTAATGATATTGGTTCAACAAACTCATCATCTAAGACGACATATGCACGTTTTTCATTTAAACGAATTACAATTG
>CAMWQX010000132.1 GCA_947176475.1 uncultured Bacillota bacterium | reverse complement strand
CTTTGGGATAATTGTTATCAGCAAGAAGGATAAATGTTGCGAGGCAAAGACTAGCCTTTTTAGCCGATTCCGAATCATGAGTTGGAACAGTTGCGTTAATACAATCATTAATCGTTTGAATAGAAGTTGCTGATGTTCTTGGAATGCTAGATACACGCGCGATGGCGCCATTTCCACTTGATCTTCCATGCATGTTACCTTGAGCACATTTAACCATGTTGTTAGAAAAATAATTTTTAAAATAATCACTTCTTTTTAAATCTTTGGAATTTTCTAAAATAACTTTGCGAAGATTTGTCGAATAATTTATTCCTTTAATGGATGCCTCTTTGACGGCCACAACTAACATAGTTTCCGCACCAAAAAAGGATGTTGGTTTTAACAACTTATCTTCTTCAGATATTTTTTTCATCAATTTAGCATCGTGATGAAGAAATTCCTTGTAGACGTATAGTGAACCAATTAAATCACCATATACTGCTCCATACATATTATCCACCTCCTAAAATATTAAATAAGACCCATTATATCTTATTAAAAATAGAAAAAAATAGACGCAAAAATTGGTCTATTCTTCATTTATTAATTTATCTAATACCGCATTTATCATTTTGCGCACAGCATCATCGCTAAATTTTTTAGCTAGTTCTATAGCCTCATTGATAACAACTAAATCTGGAGTATCTGTGTATTTTATTTCATAAATACCCATACGCAAGATTTGGCGTCCCATGGAGTCAAGGCGATCAACTGTCCAATTACTTAGAAAAGCATTGCCTACTTCATCTAAGGCATCGCGATAAGTAGTTACACCATATACCATATCTTTAACAAATTCATTTTCAATTTCGATGTTCTCTTTAATAACATCATCAATATTATATTCAATTTTATTTTGTTTATATAAATCGATTTGATATAGAATTGTCATTACTTTTTCTCTTAATTCACTTCTTGTAACAGCCATTTTTATGCCTTCCTTCATAAATTTATTTTATCATATTTGTTATTATTATTAAATAGCTTTATTCTACTCTAATGACTTTTGTTCCAGAGACAAAATCATTTAAACATTTATTATCTTTATTTTTGATATAAATAATGATGTTTGCTATTTCCATAATCGTGCAAATTACCATAGCACCCATAAATAATAGTACGTAAGTCCTATTAGGTTTCATGCTAATAGTTAATATTAAACTTGTGAGATTTAGTAAATTCATCCCCATAAAGAAACTTGAACCATTAGTTATTGTTCTTTTAAGTAAGCCAAAAAGGCCAACTTTGCTACCATCTTCTTTAACGACTTTTATACTCATCAATTTTTTACCTAATGTTTGACCATCCGTGAAATAGGCAAAAATAACAAAATATCCGATATAAAAGATGATATACCACATATTAACATATATTTGAGTATGTTCATAATCGTATAATTTATCTTGAATATTATTAATAAATTCTTCTATTTCATCTTCATTACTGAGACTACTATAATCGTTTAATACTTCGTTATAGGCTTTGGTTGCTTCTTCTACTTCATTCATGTAAGGATTAATGTAATCAACTTTGGTTATACATACTGTTAAGATAGTTACTAAAAGTAGATCAAGACAAAAAGCCATCAACCTTTTTATTTTAAACATTTTTATCACCAATTATATAATATCATAAAAAATTTACTTTTTCTCTAGTAAAGGTGCATTTTCTTGATTTTTTTCTGGTCCTTTTTGGTAAAATTTTATTCCTCTAAATAAAGAACCATAATATATTTCTAAAAACCAAGAAAGAGGTTGTTTATTAAAGAATTTATAAACACTACTAAAAGTCTTCATAGCTTCTTCACTTTGAATTATTTCAAGAACAGCTTGTTGATAAGCATAATCATTCCAGAAAAACTGTCTATCAGCAGGATCAACGACGGTTTGCATTCCAATATATTGAGCATAAGGAAGAATTGTGGAATGCGAAAGTTTGGCTGGTACGATAGTATATTTTAATTCTTGATATCCGGCAATATCGCCAAATATTAAAGTTTTTTTAGCTGTGCCTTTCCCCTTCTTTATCGTTTCTAAGGATATGGTCGGAATGTAATCATAAGTTCTATCACCTTTTGAATCAAGATCTTTATAAGACATGTGAGCGCCAAAGCCTAAAGTCGTATAAATGCTTCCTAATTTATATTTATGTGGTAATTCAACGTCCCAAGATGAGAGAATTTTAGCACTTTCTAAATCAAGAACATTACCTTGTGTTAATTCAATAAAATGACCATCAGTATAAATTTTATTTAGAGAAAAATTTTGATAGTCACTTATTGAAAATCTTGGTTCTTCATTTCCTCCTAAGGTATCTCCTTGAGTGAATGTTGCAACTTGAAAGTGATTGTCTTCATCAACTATAACTACTTCCATTTTTACCCCATAATGATAAAACAAGGTATATTCTTTAAATTCAAAAGCAATTAATTTTTTTCCATCTTTTAAAAAGTAGCCATGGTTACCGTTACACTTCATAGGAATAGAGATTCCCTTTTGTTTTAGTGTTGCCGTCTTTTCTTCATGATTGAATGTAATATCTAAACCAAGTATATTAAATAATTCTCGCAATTTTAAAAGGGAATCAGCACGTTCCTTAACTTTATCGACAATTCTTTCCTGTTTTTTCATAGATTCATAAAATGGATCATTTACATTTTGGGCCATATTATCACCTTTTTTTCATATATACTAACAAGTTGCGTTTTTAAAGTCAATTAAAAAAAGGTGAATTACTCACCTTTTGGAACTTTAGCTAATTGTTTTTCTCTTTCTTGAATATAATGCTCAACAAGACCACATGATTCTTTTCCTTCCTTGCAGAAGCATTGCGTTTTACAAGTTGGTCCCATTAATTTAGAAAGAATCTCAGCCCCTGGAATCTTATCAATTTCTTCATACATTCCAACAGCCATATCTCTTGTTTCCCATTGGGCTTTAGTACACTCTCTTAAGCCTAAAATGTGAGCTAGTGTCCAAGCATCCATATTGGTTACAACATTGACAATATTTCCTGATAAAGTGAAGGCCGTAAGGTCGGTTTCAGGAACACCATATTCATCTCTAAATTTCAAGTATAATGCCTTATTTTTAGCAATCATACTTTCATATTCATCTAAATGACCATTTTTAATAGTTGCTGGAGTTCGATATTGATCTAAATCGACATTTGGAGCAAATTCAGGAATTAAAGGATGATGCGTTCTATGACGTGTTAAATGCGTTAAGACAGCAAATGATAAAGGAATTTGAAATTGGAAATTAACTTGATGTAATTCTTCCCCATCTCCTTCAAAGATTATCTTACGCATAAATTCCTCTTTGAAATCCGTTTTTCCCGTTTGTTCTAAGTATTCTTGTTCTAATAAATCAAGTTGTTCCCTAGCTTGTTCATAGTCGTATTGATATCTACGCATTAAGCCAGCTATTAAAATTGTGTTATCAATATCTTGAGAACAGTTAAGTAAAACTGGTTTATCTAAAACTTCGTATCCTTCATGTGGCGCAATTGATTCTAAGAAATCTAAAACAGGATCAGTTTCCTTATATGGCGCTGCATCAATTTCCGGAATAATATACGGAATATTTTCTTTAGCAATCTCATAAAGTTTTTCACCAAATTCTTTTATTTCTGGAACTTTAGAAAGATGCGTTTTGGTATATTTAATAATCATATTTTTTAAAGTATGAGCATCTACTCCCATAATAATATTGGCATTAAAGCTATATGGAAGTAAGAATCTGGCATCTTCCTTAGGAACACCAGCTTTTTCTAATGCATCATACATTTGAAATAAAGAATTTTCATGTTCAATATATTCTTTTTGAAGTTCTTCATTTCTTGGATGAATATTTCCATCTTTGTCGTGAAATGTGGGAATACGATACCCCGCATTGGCAAAATTTACCTCACGACGAGACTTAATAGTGAAAGAGGAAAATCTTTCAGCTATGATAGTTTGTTCAATAGTTATCGGAACGTCTCTCAAGGCAAACACAAGATAATCGTGGTCGGTTATAGAATCATGACCCATACTAGTAATATTTACAGCTACTTTAGTATTTGATGCGAAAGATTTCTTTCTTCTTTCTTCAAGCATTCCATTAACATCGTGTTCACTTCTTGATAGCATACCTGCCGAAGCAACTTTATGAACTCTTCCTTCTTTTTCTAGTTGTTTTATGTAGGCAACTATGCCTTCAAAATCATCTATACCCCTGGCTTTTAATTCTTCTTCAAGTTTGGCGTAATCTAATGCGCCTAGTAATTCAACGTCCATTACCATACCCTCCTATATACAATTTAAAACAAATTGCAAATTAAATCAAGAGAAAATAAAAAAGTAAGATTACTTAGTCTTACTTTTATGCTCTTTAATTTTATTGATAATATATTCGTTAATTTTAAAATTAGGATATGCTCCAGTGATACGACGATAAATAAGAGACTTACTTTTAATCCATGCACGAACTCGCTCATTCATCTCTTCGGTAGAATCTTTAAGTTCCAATTTAATTTGTCCTTTGATGTTAAACATGACATTTAAAGACATGATATTATCAACAAGAAAAATTATAAAAATAAT
>CAMWQX010000131.1 GCA_947176475.1 uncultured Bacillota bacterium | reverse complement strand
ATATTAATGAAGATACAGTCTATGATGCCATGGAGCAAGGTCTTATCACAGCTTACAAGAAAAACTATGATTCCAAGACAAATGTTAAAGTATTAATTGATCGTAAAAGTGGAGAATTTAGAGTAATTCGCTATTATGTTGTTGTTGATGAATACATTGAAGGAGATGAGTCAACAGACGAAGAGGGAAATATCATTTATCTAGATCCAGAAATCAATGAAGATGCCCAACTTTTATTAGAAGATGCCCGCAAAATGGTTCCTGACATTAATGTTGGTGAGACCATTGAAGAAGAAGTAACACCTAAAGACTTTGGTCGTGTTGCCGCATCTACTTGTAAACAAGTTGTTACGCAAAAAATTAGAGAAGCTGAAAGAAATTCCATCATCAATGAATTTGCTGATAAACAAGACGAGTTAATGGTTGGTACACTTGCTATGGAAGATGCCCGTAATTACTATATTGATTTAGGACGTACGAGAGGAATCTTACCAAAGACGGAGATGATCCCTGGTGAAACCGTTAAAATGGGTTCAAGTATTAAAGTTTATATTTCTAAAGTAGAAGCCAATTCTAAAGGACCTCTTGTACTATGTACGAGAAAACATTATGGATTTGTTAAGCGTTTATTTGAAACGGAAATTCCTGAACTTCAAGATGGTACATTAGAATTACATGCCGTAGCTCGTGAAGCCGGTGTTCGTAGTAAAGTAGCCGTTTCATCAACTAATGATCGTGTTGATGCCGTTGGAACATGTATTGGCGAAAGAGGATCAAGAATTGCCAATATCTTAAGCGAGTTAAATGGTGAAAAAGTTGACTTAGTTTTATGGAGTGAAGATAATGCTGAATTTGTTAAAAATGCCTTAAGTCCAGCTAAAGATGTTATAGTAAGTATCATTGATGATACTAAGACTCGTGAAGCTCTAGCTATTGTTAATGATGAAAATTTAAGTTTAGCAATTGGTAAAAAGGGTATGAATATCCGTTTAGCAAGCAAATTAACTAAGTTTAAAATCAATATTAAGACAATGCAACAAATTCAAGAAGAGGGAAATCAATAATGAAAAAGATTCCTATGCGTACTTGTGTAGTGACTAGAGAAAAATTACCTAAAAAAGAACTTATTCGTATTGTCAAAACCGACGAAGATATAATAATTGATGAAAGTGGTAAAGTAAATGGTCATGGATGTTATTTAAAAAAAGATGAAAGTGTTATAAAGATGGCACAATCGAAAAAAATATTAAATCGCATTCTCGAAACAGAAGTACCTGATTGTTTATTTGAAGAATTATTAAATAAATTAAAATAAAAAATAAAAGAAAGAGGTGGTACTCATGATGAGTGTTCAAGATTATGCAGAGGATATGAACTTTACTGTTCAAGATGTCCTAAATAAATGTAAAGAGTTAGGAATAAAGGTAAATAGTAAAGAAGAAATGCTTGATGCTGATTCCATAGTTATGTTAGATAATTGTATGAATCTTATCAACAGCGATTCTGATCTTAACTTTGAAGAAACTGATGCCATAGATGACGTTGTAGAAGATTTAATGTTAGATGATAATATTAAATCAATTACTAAATCTCATACAGTTTCTAAAGAAAAGGTTAAGAAGAACAAAGAGGCAAACAACCAAAATAATAAAGAATATTTAAACAAAAAGAAACAGATGTACAAAAATAAAGAAAAATTACAAAGCAATAAGAATGAAGAAGTTGATACATCTATTGTTCTATATAAAGAAAATATGAGTGTAGCGGAGTTAGCAACAGCCATGAATGTTGATGGCGTTGAACTAGTTAAAAAATTAGTATCACTTGGATTAATGGTTAGTTTAACTCAAACAATCGATTTTGAAACAGCGGAAATTCTTGTCTCTGATTATAATAAAACTTTAAAGAAACAAGAAACTCAAGATATATCTAACTTCGAAAATTATGAAATCGTCGATAACGAAGAAGATTTAGTACCTCGTCCTCCAGTAATAACTATCATGGGACATGTTGATCATGGTAAGACAACTCTTCTAGATTATATTAGAAATTCTCATGTTGTCGATGGTGAAGCTGGTGGAATCACGCAACATATTGGTGCATATCAAATTGATTATAATGGCAATAAGTTATCCTTCATTGATACCCCAGGACATGCTGCCTTCACTGAGATGCGTGCTCGTGGAGCTAGTGTAACCGATATTGTTATTATCATTGTTTCTGCCGAAGATGGTGTTATGCCACAAACTAAGGAAGCTGTTGATCATGCTTTGGCTGCCAATGTACCAATAGTTGTCGCTATTAATAAAATTGATAAACCAAATGCTAACCCTGATCGTATTATGACAGAGATGGCAGAGATTAATATCACACCAGAAGAATGGGGTGGAACTATTCCATTCGTTCGTATCAGTGCTAAATCTGGTGAAGGTGTCGATAAACTATTAGAAACTATCTTAGCTATTGCTGAAGTATCAGAATTAAAAGCTAATCCAAATAGATATGCAACAGGTACCGTAATTGAATCACGTATTGATAAAAATATGGGGGGAGTTGCAAGTATCTTAATTCAAAATGGAACTCTTCGTTTAGGAGACCCAATCGTTGTTGGTGTATCTCATGGACGTGTCAGAACTTTAAAAGACGATTTAGGACGCGATATTGTCGAAGCAGGACCATCAACTCCTGTCGAGATTACGGGACTTTCGGATAATCCATCAGCAGGTGACAAATTCATGGCTTTTGAATCCGAACATGAAGCTCGTGATATTGCAAGTAAGCGTGCTATTCAAGCTAAAGAAAATAAAAATAAAAAACAAGCCTTAAGTTTAGATGAGTTATTTGCGCAAATTCAATCCGGTGTAAAAGAGATTAATGTTGTCTTAAAATGTGATGTTCGCGGATCTGAAGAAGCCGTTCGAAACTCTTTAGAGAAAATCGATGTTGAAGGCGTAAAAATTAAAGTTGTTAGAAGCGGTATAGGAACTATTACTGAAAGTGATATTGTTCTTGCCAATGCTTCAAATGCTATTGTTATCGGTTTCAATGTTGTTCCTTCAAGCAAGACTAAAGAAGTAGCAAAAGAATATAATGTTGATATTCGTCTATATACTATTATTTATAAAGTCGTAGAAGAAATGGAACAAGCTATGAAAGGTATGTTAGATCCGGAATATGAAGAAGTAGCTCAAGGATCATGCGAAGTTCGCAAACTATTTAAATTCTCTAAAGTTGGAACAATTGCTGGTGTTATGGTTACAAGTGGTATCATGAAAAATGGTGCAAGTGTTCGTATCGTGCGTGATGGTGTTATTATCTACGAAGGTAAAATATCATCAATTCAAAGAGAAAAAGATTCCGTTAAAGAAGTTAAACACGGATTTGAATGTGGTATAACTATTGAAGGTTATAACGACATCAAAGAAGGCGATGTTTTTGAAACTTATGAAATGGTAGAGGTAAAAAGATGAGCGTAAAAATAGAAAGAATTTCTAGTGACGTTGCTCGTGAACTATCAAGTATTATGCTATTAGAAGCTAAAGATGAAACCTTAAAACACGTAACAATAACGGGATGTGTTGTAACTAATGATTTAGGTTTAGCTCGTGTATATTATACATATATGGGTGAAGAATCATTAGAAGATGTTCAAACTAATTTAGAAGTCGCAGCTCCATACTTGAGAACTGTTCTAGCAAGTCGCGTAGATATTCGTCATACTCCTGAACTTAAATTCATCTATGATGATTCAGTGGAGTACGGACAAAATATCGAAAGAATAATTAATAAAATACATGAAGAGGAAAAAAAAGATTAATTCCTCTTTTTTGATGAAAAAAAGAAGTAAAATGAAAACTTTTCGTTAATGTATATTGTAGAAGATAAAAAAACTTCTTAGAAAGGAGAAAAAGATTATAGAAAAGAAAAATAACGAAAAGAAATTCATAACCTGTAAGTATGATCGAGCATTCAAAGAAGTGTTTTTAAAAGAAGAAAATAAGGATTTACTAATAAGTGTATTGAATACTTGTTTACCATATCGCATAAAGGATGTAAAAATAATTTCCTCAGAAATGCTACAAGGTAATGTAAAAGTAAAAAGGAAGATCTTAGATGTATTATTAGATTCTGATAAGGGAAGAATAAATGTTGAAGTAAACGCCAATATATATGGGTATACAAGAAGTCGCAATTTAGCATATGTTTGTAATGTCCATTCCCAGAATATCTTAAGTGGAAAAAAATATAATTTAGAGAAGGAAACCATCCAAATAAATTTGTCATATGGAATAAAAAATGATCAAAAGTTGTATCGCGTATATCGCGTAATGGATGAAGATAAGGTGTGTTATTCTGATAAGTTAAAAATCTATGAGTTTAATATGGACAAAATAATGGAGTTTTGGTATTCTAGGGATGAAGAGCAAATAGAAAAGTATAAATATTTGATAATGCTAGATTTAAAAGATGAAGAATTAGAAGAATTGTCGGAAAAAGACGAAAAGGTGGGGAAGTATAAAATGGAATTAGAAAGTGTAAATGTAACAATAGGAATAAATGATTGGATAAGTGAAGAAAAAGATCAAGAGATGATAAGAAACTCATTACTTCAAGAAGGACTAGATAAAGGAATTAAACAAGG
>CAMWQX010000130.1 GCA_947176475.1 uncultured Bacillota bacterium | reverse complement strand
ATCATAAACTCTTAAGATAGCAATTAAATTTATAATAATCAAAATTGTCTTTAAATATTTAATATTCTTCATATTATTATTATTAACCAATAAAGTTATATTATAAGGAGGTATTTATGAATAATTTAATATGTAGCTACGTAAATAAGATGCAAAAAGAAGATATTATTAAATTCGCCAAGAAAAATAATCTCGTTGTCAGTGATGCCGAAATTGACTTTGTCTACTCATTTATCAAAAATCATCATCAAGAAGTCTTAAAAGATCCTAATAGTTTTGATATAACTCTTTATAAAAACCAATTTAGTAATGATAATTATTTATTCTTAAAGAATTTAATCGACAAATATAAAAGGATGATTTAAATCATCCTTATTTTTATTTATTAGAAGGTATTACCACTGGTGTATTTTCTTCTTCTGAATATAATTCATCTTCCTCTTCTATTGTATATTCTTCTACAACAGCTTCTTTATATTCATTTGTATACCCTTTATAGCGTGCTACAGCCACTTTTTTATTCTTTGTGATTAATTCACCTATAACCGAGTAATAGTTCCTATAATAGATTAAAACGATATAATCATCTTTTAATATAACCGTTATATCTGCTGTTTCTTCATATCCTAGTTCTTCAAACTTCTTTTTCGCAAAAGTTTTATACTCCTCTTGAGTTGATAAATTCTCCTGTTCAAGCATTTTATATAAAACTTCCTTAGTATCGCGATTTAAGATATACTCATTATAATATTTATAACCTAAATCCACTAAAAACATTAATGCGACAGCACCAATCGGAATCAATATATAAAATAACCATGGTCCTTGATACATCTGTCTACCTTTATACAAATCTTTTGCCATAATAATCAACTACCTTAAAACTATTTTATAATAATTTAACCATCTATTCAACATTTTTATTATTAAAATCTGTTAAGTATTTAATTAAATTTTCTGCTACATTTAAAGGAATTATCTCTGAAAGTTCCTCTATTGAAGCCTCACTCATCTTTTTAACCGATCCATATTTTTTAATTAATTCTTTCTTGCGAACACTACCAATACCCTCAACATTATCAAGAACACTAGCAATTGAACCCTTACTTCTTAAAGTTCTATGATAATTAATAGTATATCTATGGACTTCATCTTGAATACGTGTTAAATAGTGAAACACATTGCTCATTCTATCTATTGGAATTGTCTCTAATGTATCTCCATCTAATAATTCATTCGTTCTATGTTTATCATTTTTAACCATACCACATACTTTAATTTTCTCATCTAATCCCAAATCCATTAAAGTTTCCTTAATCGCATGTACTTGAGTAATACCCCCATCAGCTAAAATTAAATCGGGTAATTCGGATTTTTCAAGTAATGCGCGATAATACCTGCGATACGTAACTTCCTTCATCGTATGATAATCATCATTTTTATCCACACTTACCTTATATTTGCGATAGTCATTCTTAGAAGGCATTCCGTCCTTATAGACAACCATTCCTGACACCGCAAAATTGCCAAAAAGGTTTGAATTATCAAACGAATCAATTCGATGAATTTTCATCTTTAATAATTCTTCTAACTCTTCATGTGCTCCACTTGTTCTCTTAATTGTATTTTGAATCGTCTCGAAATTATTTTCTAAGCTAATCTTCGCATTGGTTCTTGCTAAATCAAGTAGTTTTTTCTTGCTTCCTCTCGTAACCGTCAAAAAGCGCGTTCCCACAGCCTCACTTAACATATCTAAATTTAATTCATCAACGGTCAAAACTTCACGAGGTATCTCATTCTTACTATAAAAAAGAGCAATAAATGATTCAATATCATCAATATAATCATCATTAACGGGCATTATCTTATTTTTTTGACCAACTAACTTGCCATTTCGCAAGAAAAAGATTTCTACGGATATAAAACCATTATTAAAATAATAATTGATAATATCGCGATTGACAAAGTCATGAAGTTCCACTTTTTGTTTTTCCATTACGACTTTTATATAATCTAATTCATCTTTTAATTCCTTAGCTACCTCATAATTTAAATTCTCGGCATGCATACTAATTAAAGCTTTAAGTTTATCAATAATAATATCATCATTGCCATTTAAGAATCCCAAGATATCTTTTTCTAAAGTATCTACTTCTTCTTTATCAACCTTTTTAACACAATAACCTAAACACTCATGAATATGATAATATAGACATACTTCCTTAGGACATCCTTCACACTTTTTTAAAGGATATAAACGATTAATCAAATTGACAATTCTTCTTGCTGCATAGGCATTGACAAAAGGACCAAATAAGTGCTTTCCATTTTTCTTCTTGATATTTAAATATCTTACAACTTTTAAAGTTGGATAAGGATCTCTCTTGTATTGAATATATGGATAACTCTTATCATCACGAAGCAAAATATTATATTTAGGATCATACTTCTTGATTAAATTAATTTCCAAAATAAAGGATTCCAACTCTGAATTAGTTACAATATATTCAAAATCTGCTATTTCTGATACTAACTTCTTCGTCTTACCTGTTACTCTTCCCGTAAAATATGAACTTACACGATTATGTAAATCCTTAGCTTTACCTACATAAATAATAACCCCATCTTTATCTTTCATTTGATAACTACCAGGCAAATGAGGAACAAGTTCTAATTTCTCCTTAAACATACGCTTCACCTAAATTCATTATACTATAATATTTACCATTTTTAAATTGAATAATACCACTTCTTATGATAATATAACTACCACAAAGGTGAAGTCTATGGAATATTTCAACTGGAATAAAGAAGATATTATAAATAGTGATTTAGCTCCTATTACTAAGGAGATTTTATTAGGTGAAATAAATGGTACACCAGCATCCAAGGATCCTAATGTTCCCTCAAATAATCCTATTTTTCATTTAAGAGAAAAATATCAATACTACCAATACTTAAAAATGTTATATCGCGAAATTCCTGATTTAACCTTATTTATTCAACATGCATACCAAGATTTCAATATTGCCACATGTATATATGAAGAAATCCCTGAAGTAGATACAACCCCCGAAAAGCTCTTAAAAAATACCACATCTTTCTATGAATTTTTAGGTAATAAAGACATTCTAAACCAATATACCCGTCTTATTCAGAAAGAAGGTATTTTAAGAATTCAACCTCATGATCCTAGCAATCCCGTTTGTCAAAATGTCAATGGACGCTGTATCCTTGATAAAGATACTGGCAATGCCTTTTTATCTTACTACATCAAAGGCACTCTCGATGATTTTTCGACATTTGCTCATGAAACCGCTCATCTAATTATTGAAACTATGCTTTTTGGTCAAATGAATCCTCTAATTGATAAACACTTTACCGAATATGCCGCTTGCTACTTTCAAATCATCAGTTATGGTTTTTATAGTATTGAATTAGGTATCCCTGAAATATTTCCTGTATTACTTCATAACAATATGGTTAATATCATCAATAATCTATGGTACTTACATATTCAAAAACTTATCATGCAAAGAAAAATTATTAAAGCCAATCCAACTTACATCAAAAAAGCCTTAGAAAAAGAAAACATCAGAAGCGGATTTACCAAAAATGATATATCCTATTTTTATCTTAATCCCACCAAAAAGATTGAAGCCATCGCCTCATTCCTAATGGCTCTAGACTCTTTCGTTCAAAATACTCCGACATTTAAAGAAGGTGTTCCCAATCTCCTAGATACCTTAACAAGTTCAGTATCTTCTATTTCGGAACTATTTAAAAATAGCAATATAACATTCATGGAAGATAATATACACAATTTTAAAGAATTATATGAAAAAAGTTTAGGAATACATTTAAAATAATTAATGTTATAATAAGAATTGGTGGTTATTATGCGTCTAATTAACGAATACACATATGAAATTAAAAAATCTAAATTTATTGGTCTTTACTATGAAGTTGAATCAATAGAAGAAGTAAAAGAAATATTAGAATCACTAAAAAAAGAACATAAAAAAGCAAGGCATATTCCCTATGCCTATCATATCGGACCACTTGCTAAAAAATCTGATGATAAAGAACCTAGCAACACAGCTGGAGGTCCTATATATAATGTCATTGAAAAAAAACACTTAGATAATACACTCGTTATTGTCATTCGTTACTTTGGGGGTATAAAATTAGGTGCAGGTGGTTTATTCCGCGCTTATTCCCATACTGCTAATGAAGTAACAAATATCTAATAATTTAAGAAAGGGGGGTAAAAAATGCAATATCGTTGGCGAAAAAGCGAATTACAACTTAAATATCTTTTAAGTTTTATTATTCATAATCCCGATTATCGTTTTACCATATCATCACTTTTAAAGCAATATGACCTATCTCATCCTAAAGGTCACATTGAAAAATACAGTTTAGATGAAGGCGATTATGATTTTGCAACAAAAAAGGGCTATTTCTATGACAAACTAGAATTAACACCTCCCCAAATAATTTCCCAATGCCAAAACATCTATCTTAATTGGGAAGACCTATCTTATTTTGATCAAAATTTTAAGATGCCAAAAAGATTCTTTTCCATAAGAGAATTAATGGTCATGCTTGACGAAATTATTCATAGCATAAATAATCCAGATATAT
>CAMWQX010000129.1 GCA_947176475.1 uncultured Bacillota bacterium | reverse complement strand
ATTCAAAGAAAATATGCTCTAACTCTTCATATGAATGGATTAAGAACTGCCGTTCGCGGGGAATTAAGTGGAATAGAACGTAACTATGCTCAAATTATGAAATTCAGTATTTATTTATTGTTTTTCATAATGATTATTAAGGAATTTATCAATTGTAAATTTCAAACAAGTAAAACAGCTCCATTAGCAATATGTCTTTTTGGTGCAATAGTATTCTACCTAATATGGGAAGCCTTGAGTCGTTATAGTTTTTCTTTTCTCCCAGTTATAATTTTAGGAACATATCCTGGCATTGTAGCCTTATCTGAATTTGTTGATAGAAAAAATATTGGCAAATTTAATATGTTAAAAATAAAAAGAACACTCGGCATAATTTTGAACATTGTTATTATTGTTTCCATTGTAGGAGCTAGCATTTACTACATAAAACATCCTTCCAAAATGGAAATAGAACGCAATGCTCAAATATATTCAACACGCACATATACACCGATGATTGACAATACTTTAAAACAAGTTTTCCGTGTGGATGGTAATTTTGATAATATCCAACTAAAAATGATGACCGATCATCTTTCTAAACCTCTAAACTATCATTATGAATTATATACAAGTGATGATATATTAATTGAAGAGGGAAATCTCTTAATTGAACCTGATGAGGATCACCTTGTAAGAAAAGTAAAAATTAAATTTAATAAAGTTAAAGTTGATAAGAAAAGTGAGTTTTATCTATTATTTTATTCAAATGAGGCTGATTCTAATAATTTCATTTCTCTAAATTCCTATGAATTAAATCAAAAATTAAGGAACTCAGAAGTTTATAGCCCAGAATTCTACGGATCAGATTATGATATTAACCCTAATGCTGAAACTTACTTTGATGGCGAATTATCCAAAGGAAATCTCTATATTCGTGTATTCGAAAAAAAGAAACAAATTATCATAAATAACAGAGGCTTTATTATTATATCGTTTTTTGCTATACTTATCATGTTAAGCAATATAAATATATGTTTATTGAAGAGGAGAAATGTATAATGGAGAAGTTACCATTACTTAATTTGGTTATTCCTTGTTATAACGAGGGAGAAGCCTTACCATTTACCAAAAAAGAATTAGATCGCAAAATGCACGAGCTAATAGATAAAAAAATGATCAATGCGAAAAGTAAAGTTGTCTTAGTCAACGACGGTTCAAAAGACAATACATGGGAAGAAATAGAAACCATGAATAAAAAAGACAAAATGTACGTTGGTATTAAACTTGCCCACAATAGAGGACATCAAAATGCTCTACTTGCTGGTCTTATGTATGCCAAAGATCACGCTGACATTGCTATAAGCATGGATGCTGATTTACAAGATGACATCAACGTTATGGATGATATGATTAAAAAATATAAAGAAGGTTCAGACATCGTCTATGGTGTTCGAAATTCGCGAAAGAGTGATACTTTCTTTAAACGTTTTACAGCTGAAGGATTTTATCGTTTCATGTCACTAATGGGTGTCGATATCGTCTTTAATCACGCTGATTGCCGATTAATGTCTAAAAGAGCCCTAGAGGGATTAGCAGAATATCAAGAAGTTAATCTATTCTTAAGAGGAATCGTTCCTCAAATAGGCTACAAAACTGATATCTCTTATTATTCTCGTAATGAAAGAGTAGCAGGAGAAAGTAAATATCCTTTAAAAAAGATGTTGTCATTTGCTCTAGATGGCATTACTTCTTTCAGTGTTAAACCCCTAAAAATGATTACAGCTATTGGTTTTATAATCTTAATGTTAAGTTTTATAATCCTAATCTATTCTATAATTATGAAGGTTATGGGAAATACCGTTTCTGGTTGGACATTTATTGTTTGCTCAATCTGGCTTATTGGGGGAATTCAAACACTATGCTTGGGAATAATTGGGGAATATATCGGCAAGATCTACAATGAATCTAAGCACCGCCCACGTTATATCATAGAAACCATAATCGATTAGAATTGTTAAAAAAAAGTATAATTAAGTAATAAGTTATTGTTTGTCTTAATATTATTTGTTAGAATATAGATAGGAATGGTGATAAAATGGCAAAGAAAATTCCGACGAAAAATTATGTTATATTAGTTGGTATTGCAATACTTATTATCTGCGCTTGTTTTGCATTTTATAATGTCTACAACGAAGTTAAAGATAATAATATAAGTTCCAGTCCATTGTCGACTCATCAGGTCCTATATGAAGATTTAACAGATACCACAGTTGAAATGAATGCCGATACGCTTTTGCTTGTAAGTTATGTTCAAGATGAAGAAGTTCATAATAATGAAAAAGCTATAAGAAAAATGCTTAACAAGAAAAACTTGTTAGATAATGTGTTGTACCTAGACGTTACAGAATATAAGGAACAAGAAAATTTTATAGAAGAATTAAATAAAACTTTAAAATTGGAAGATAAATTAAAAATTGATAAAATTCCAGCAATAATCTATTACAAAGATGGCATTCCAACAATCACTATTGATTCAAAAAATCATCTAGTAAATGTTGGCGATTTCGAACACGTTATAGATATGTATCAATTAGCAAGTTAATACTTGCTTTTTTTAGGAGGTAATTATGATAAATATTGTTTTATTTGAACCAGAAATACCAGGTAATACGGGAAACATTATGCGTACTTGTGTTGCTACACACAGTAAATTGCATTTAATTAAACCTTTGGGTTTCTCTCTTGACGAAAAATATATCAGGAGAAGTGGGGTTAATTATATAGATAAATGTGATTACGAAGTATATGAAAACATTGATGATTTTTATTCAAAGAATAAAGGAACATATTACTACTTAACAAGATATGGACATAAGCCTCATACATCCTTTGATTATTCCAATAAAGATGAAAATATATATTTTATTTTTGGAAAAGAATCAACAGGAATTCCTCCAAAACTTTTAAAACCGCACATTGAAAATTGTATGCGAATCCCAATGACTGATAATGTAAGAGCGCTAAATTTATCCAATTCAGTTGCAATCATGGTCTATGAAGCTTTAAGACAACAAGATTACTTAGATTTACTTAGAGACGAGCCCCATAAAAGTATTAATTTCATTGAAGAATCAGAGGATTAAAAAAAGGAGATTTATTCTCCTTTTTCTGTTTCTTCAATTTCTTCTTTTTCTTCGTGATCACACTTATTGCAACCGCACTCATCGCAGTCACATTCTTCACAATCACATTCATCAGAATTGCACTCATCACAGTCGCATTCATCAGAGCAACATTCATCGCCTTCGTCTTCAGAAGCAATTTCGTCAACATCTTTATCATTTTTATTTTCAGGTTTTTTATTCTCTTTAGTTTCTTCAATAATATCTATAGCACAAACTGGACAAGCCTCTTCTGCCTCTTTAGCTTGCTCACTTGCTTCTTCATTAATGACAGTAGATATTCCATCATCATTAAAATCAAAATTTTCTGGGTCAATAGCGACACAAGCGCCACATCCAATGCACTTTTCTTGATTAACTTTAACAATACTCATAATTTTCATCCTTTCTTTATAAATTATACAAATTTACATTAAAAAAAACAACTTATATATACAAAAAACGCCCTTTTATGATAAAATTTTATTGAATAGGGTTGATATTATGCAGACTAGAATGGATAAATATAATACTAGTAACGAAACAATTGGATCTCGTACCCAAAAGAATAAGGCCTTGTATGAGGAATCTCATAGTGGAGACCTTACTAATTTTGATGTCAATTCAAATGAATCTGTTATTGGAGAAAGTAAAAATCGCATTGATGTATCAGAAGTACAAAAAATTATAAGTGAACGTTATAGTTTAGATGCACCTAAACGTAAAAGTATCGATTTACCAACAATAGAAGAACCCGTTGTATCTGATACATTACAAAATACTAAAGAATATGATATAAATGCCATCTTGGCCAAAGCAAAACAAGGTAAAAATGTTGATTATAATAAAGAAAGATTGAAAAAAGTAAGAGATGCTCAAATAGAGATTTTGAGTAATTTAGATTTGGAATTAAAAAAAGTTGAAGATCCTAAGACTCCGCATCAAAAAATGGCCGAGGAAAATCTCATGGATTTAATCAACACTATTACTCAAATAGAGATAAAAAATAAACAAGAATATGCTAAGGAGACGTCGGAAGCATTAGATTTATTAAGTGATTTAAAAGATGACGAAGATGAAGAAACAACAGAATCTGCAACTGTAAAAGATGAAGAAAAATCTGAAACTGAAGAATTTACAGAAGAGTATACTGATGAATACACAGACGAATACACCGATGAGTATACAGAAGAAGTTACCGAAGATATAACTACTGATCAAGATAAAACAACAAGAGCTTTATCAAAAGTGGACATGGAAGCATATGATGAATTCTCAGACGTTTCTCGAGAAGATACAGGATCATTTTTCTTGAAAATATTTATTTTTGTTCTAATAATTGCTCTTATTGTCGGAGGAGTATATATCTTAGATCAAATATTAGCATTGGGATTATTTAAATAATCCTTTTTTATATTTTTTAATCTTAAGACATATATATTAGTATGAAAAGATTTAAATGTAAAAAAATAACTAAAGGCCAAATAGATCTAGTTATAGTTCTAATAATGATTATAACACTTATTAT
>CAMWQX010000128.1 GCA_947176475.1 uncultured Bacillota bacterium | reverse complement strand
AATTCACGAGAGGTATTGGCATCCGTTAAGATATAAGGTATTGTTCCGCCGTAAGAATACATATAATCTAAAATATTTTGGTTAATATTTTTTAACTTGCTATAAAATTCTTTAATTTCTTCCAATGTATATTTTTTATTTTTTTCTTTATCATTATGAGTAAAACCTGGTTCATAGGTTTGAGCAAATTCGCCACCAGCACCGGGGAAGATACTTACATCATCTTTCTTCTCTTCATAGGCACTTTCTAATGCTTGAGCATGCTTTTCCTCACGTTCATGGAATTCTTGCATTTCCTTTTGATATGCCTCTTCTTCTCTTTTTAAACGTTCCTCATGCATTATTTTAGCTTCTTCAAGAGGAATTTCAGTTGCTACTTTGCTTAAACTCTTGACATCACTTCTTTTAAATTGATCATCATTATAAGAATCTAAAGCAAGATAAACAGCACGAATAAAACCATTCTCATCTTCTTCAGCCGAATTGGCCTCGTGACTTCCTAAATGCCATGCATACTCTTCATTAACACCTTCATTAACACGATAATAACGGAAGAGTTTTTTTGATGAACAAATTCCTCCACTTTGGGCAAAGAAAGTATTTTGAAAATCATTTTTAAAATGCTCATCTTTTTCTTCTCCTAATACAGCTTCTGAACAAGCTAAAAGGGCTATTTCATTAGGATCATAAAATAATGACATAACTCCGGGATTAGTAAAATCAATTACTTCACCTTTTTTAAAAGTCATCTTTAAGCTTACAGTCTTATCTCCCGTTTTTAGCATGGGATATTTTGAGCCATCTGGTAAATATTTAGAACAACGTTCTTCAATATTTCGCATATTATAATCGGTAATTTTTTGGTATCCTTCAGAAAAAGAGAAAAACTCTTCATCATTGGTTAAATGATCAATTACCCAATCATTTAACACATAACTTCTATTATCGTCTAAGGTAATCTCTATTACTTTGTCCTCTTTAACAGTTATACTTTCATAAATTTGATTAGGTAAAATGTCAGTTTCTTTTATATCCTTTTTGGGAGTTTTTTCCAAAATACCGCGAATATTATAATTATATACTGAAGAGAATACAGCACTTTCTAAATAATCACGAGTAAAACCTATAACAGTTCCTGCTACTTCATCATAAGTATCATTTTTAAGATCTTGATTTAATCTTAAATAAATATAATTATCACTATTTAATCCATTTAGTTCCATATGAACCTCCTATATCTCTATATGATAACATAGGATTTATAATTTAGAAATACTTTTTAAATACATGGATGTGGGCAATCGGCGCAATTATGTAAATCTCTTCGCTTAAGTAGTTTTATTCCTTCAGAGTTATTTAATGCCACAGGCATATTGACACCTTTGGTTAACTCTATATCATCTAATGAATCGGTATTATTCATTAATGATAGATGATTTTTAATGATTTCATACCCTTTTTCAGTCATAACATAGACAGGTATTTTAACACCAACTTGGAAGATAGAAGCTGGGTCAATATGTTCACGAACTTGTTTTGAGGCACATGACCATACGACATCGGCATATTCTTCCATAATTTTGGCAGTATCTTCGGTTATTCCCGTTGAGCATAAACCAAATTTGTAGATAGTAACATCATGTTCTAATTCTAACTTCTTTAATTCTTTATGAAGATAATTATCACCCGCTGCTACGGATACAGCTATTCGTTTTTTGCCACGTTTTATAGCTTCTTTAACTCCAGCTAATTGATCAATTTTAGCTGAATATGGAAATACAGGGATTATTTCTTCACTTTCAGCCGTTTTAACAATATCAGCATTAGGAGATGTATAGAAAAGTCCCGTCATTCGCTTAACAGCTCCTTGAGTTCCTGGAGCATTGGTCGTAATGATTGTTCCTAAGTTATTAGAAACGATGACAGCAGCATCTATTAAATTAGCCTGGAATGCTGAAGACATCGTCTCACTGGCACCGAATGTGACATTAGCTTCACATGAATTAAGTGGTCTGTTGGTATCAAAATATCCGCCTTTAATAACAACTTCATTAATAAGTTCGCACATCATCTTAGATTGCTCTTCTTCGTTAGTGTCACTTAAACTAGCAATTAATTTTTCGGCAACTTCTCCTCCAACTTCTTTTAATAATTTAATCATTAATGGGCAATATTTTATAGGTATTGGAGTGGCTTTAATAGCCTTTAACTTGCCCTCTTCTCTTCTAATGATGATATAACTTCCAAACATACGCGTTATATGCATTTCTCTTTTACTTAAATATTCACGAATTGTATCATTTAATTGTTCGATAAATTTATGATCATATTTATTGGTAAATACTTCAACATTTCCATTTTTAATGCGCATATCGTGAATGGTAAAAGTATCATCTAGATGAGGCATTTTAATATTTTCTCTTAGGTATTCAATTAACCCTTCGCTTTGCCAATTATTTAGACTTTCTTTTTCCTCCTCACTTAAAGCAAAATATTTTTCCACATGAGGATTGTTTAAATGAAATGCATACTTTTCAATTTTTCCTTCATTATCATAATAAGAATCTAAGGTATATTCGCCAAATTCACAGTGATGACGATTTATCTTATAAAGATCTTTCTCTTTGCCATTTTTAACAATCTTTTCACTAGGATTAGATCTAGCTCTGTAGTAATCAATGGTCTTTTGCTTTAAAGTTTCAATATAACTTCTAAATTTATCTATTTTTTCTAAATGATAAATTTGAAATGAGTAAGATGATTCTTCACAAGCGGCACGATAATCATATCCCATATCTTGTAAATACGACTCAATAATTGCCAATCTTGAATCATATGATGGTTCAACAACTTCAAATGTATAATCAGAATGACTTAGTTCATCATCAAAGTATCCTAAACGCTCAGCAACTTCATAAGCATCACGGAAACCAAACTCTAAACAATAGATTTTTCTTGCTTCATTGATATCCTTAGTTACACCTCCTTTATCAGTAATGTATCCTTTTGTTGATTTAACAACACTAATTAATCCAGCATGACTTGCCATATTATTCCTTCTTTCTGCTTGTATTATATCGTCATTTATGATATAAATATAATATATATTATTTATATTACATATAAAAGGAGTTTATATATGAACATTAACTATGAAGCTTATAAGATATTTTATACAGTGGCAAAGAATAAAAGTATATCGGCAGCTGCGGATATATTATGCATAAGTCAACCAGCAGTTTCTTGGCAAATAAAGAATCTGGAAGAACAACTCGGAATGACCTTATTTATTAGAACTAAAAAAGGTGTAAGTTTAACAGATGAAGGAAAGATATTCTTTGATTATATTGAAAAAGGCATTGAAAGTTTTACGAATGGCGAAAATACCTTAACTAATCTTAAGAATTTAGATTATGGCAATATTCGCATTGGTGCTAGTGCAACAGTTGCAAAACATGTACTTATGCCCTATTTAGAGGTATTCCATAAGAAATATCCGAATATTGATATAAGTATCGAGAATAATTTAACCGAACATTTATTAACCGATTTAAGAAATGGTAATTTGGATATGTTAGTTTTAAATATGCCTATGAAAGAATATAAGGATTTAGATATTACTCATATTATGGATGTTCACGATATATTTGTAACAAGTGCAGATTATTATGAAAAGATTAATGGTAAGATTGATCTTAAGGATTTAAATAATTATCCTCTTCTATTTCAAAAGAAACCATCTAATACACGAGAATATTTAGATAAATATTTAAGTGATAATAATGTTAAACTTAATCCCAAAATGGAAATAGTTAGTTATAACTTAATAATGGATTTTTTGAAAATTGGCTTTGGTATCGGTTATGCAACAAAGGAATTTATAAAAGATGATTTACAAAAAAAGGAATTATATGAACTAGAAGTTATTCCAAAAGTACCAAAAAGATATATAGGTATCGTTACTTTAAAGAACACCATTCCTAATTTTAGTGTTAATAAACTAATGAGTATAATTACAGAAGACAGTGAGTAAATTCACTGTTTTTAAATTGTGCAACACATTGCACAATTTAATCATTTTAAGAAAATATCTTCCAATATTTTTGTATTTGTCATTTTATTTTGAATCTCCTGTGTTAGCTTATCAAATATTCTATACTCACTTACACCCACTGGCTTATTGATGTATTTTAGTGTATAATCTACAATTTTATTTCCTTTATTAGGACATAATATTATTCCAATAGATGGATTATCATTCTTATCTTTTATTTCTTCATCTAAGATAGTTAAATAAAATCCCATTTTGCTAGCATATTCCGGTTTAAATTCTGATGTCTTTAGTTCTACTGCTACATAACATTTTAGGGTAATATGATAAAATAGTAAATCAATATAAAAATCTTGATTTTCAACTGTTAGTTTGTATTGATTTCCCACATAAGAAAAGCCACTTCCAAATTCCATTAATATATTTTTGAGTCTTTCTAACATTTTATTTTCCAATTCTCTTTCTTTATATTTTTCTGTTAACTCGATAATATCAAAAATATATGGATCTTTTTGAATATCGTTTGCAAGATCACTATTTTGGTTTAAAGTAAGATTAAAATTATTATGCTTAATAGATTTTTCTTGTCTTGCATATAATTTCTAAAATCACTAGTTCTTTTTCCATCTTC
>CAMWQX010000127.1 GCA_947176475.1 uncultured Bacillota bacterium | reverse complement strand
ATATTGCTGAAAATTTAAATGAGAATAAATATATTGTTCCAGGTTTAGGAGATGCTGGAGATAGAATCTTCGGAACTAAATAATTATAAAATAAAACAAGTTCAAATGAGCTTGTTTTTTTATCCTTCATATCCCGGATATTGTTTATTAAAGCCAATTTTATCTTTGTATTTTAGATCGTCGCTTCTTTCAATAATTTCTTTTAATCTATTTTTATTTGCTCCAGGAACATATTCATAAGTGTAATAGATATATTTAATTAATGCACTTTTTACAACTAAGTTTTCAAACATCTCTTTATCACTGAATGTAATTGATGCAGCATATTCATAATGATGAAGAGGTTCAGGAATTCGAGCCATAGCATAACCTAATATTTCTAAGAACTCATCAACACTGTCATAACATTGATAATCTCTTAAATATTCCAGATAATCAGCTAGTTCGTTTATAAGATATGGATCTTTTGATTGAAGAACACTGTTTAAAAGATTTACTCCTGGTTTTTGATATTGTTTTAATATTTCTGGGAAGTATTTTGTTTCTCTAGCTATTTCACATTGTTCATCATATTCATCCCAATCAATGATGTCTTCAAGACCATATTCTTTTTCTCTTAATTTCTCAATGTGTTTTATAGATTTAGTTTCATATAGTGCTTCAACCATTTGGAGAATATCAATGCCAGGAACATATCCAATGCAGTATAGCATAAGTTTAGGATTTTTACTATTTCTTATGATTTTTTCAAAAGCTGGTAAATTAAAATATTTTCTTTTGCAATCAACCATTAAAAACATAAATTCGTATGTATGAACGATGTCAGCGAAGCTTAGTATTCCTTTTTCTAAAATGGGCATAATAGTTGGGTCATCAACTAGGTCAACATGTTCAGCAAAGTGGCATATGGTGTAGGGATCAGTTAAGACAATATCTTTAGCTACGGCTTTAACATATTCAACATTATTGCTATTGTTACAATCATTAATAATTTTATCAATATCTTTAACCATATGCCCCTCCATAAATTTCTTAATATTATACATAAATTATGGGTAATTGTCCAATTTTATTAAGATATTTACTTTTTTACTCTTTTTTGCTATTATATCTATATTCTTTTAAGGAGGGGATTATATGGCAGAACAAGGTGTACTAATAGATATTGATACTTTTTCTAGTGATAATAATAAAAGAATATTTAGGGATGGAAATCCTCAAAGTGATCAAGAACCTTGGCAAAACAGGGCTTTGAAGGCTTTTACAGCAGTGAAAGAAAACTCGGACAATGAATTATTAAATGCGAGAAGATATTTCCAAGATAATTTTGATGCTAATTATATTTCGGCTATGACGAAAGTGTTTGGAATGGCGATAAATGTTGTTGAACCAGATTTAACACCAGAGGAGAAGGCGGCACTTGTAGGATCATATCCAGAATTACTTGAGTATGGAATTAAAAGTGTTCCTAGCACGCTAGAAGAAGAATATTATCAGTTGTTCTTAAAATATGTTGATAGTGCTTCAAGATATTTCACAAAACTTGCGGAAACGGGTAAAGGTGAATATCATGAATATAAAATTGTAGGAATTGAGAACGTCCGCCATCTTATAGTTAAAGAGCATGGAGAATATGTGTATTCTAGAGCGTCAGCAGAGGTTCCTTATTTGGTTGGGAAAGATGGAATAAGTGTAAAAAGAGATTTTGCAAAGGCATCAAAAAGACTTTGCTGTTTAGTAGACAGAGTATCACCAATGTCACCTATCATTGATTTAGATTTATATCGTCAATATTTAGGATATAAGGGTATTGAAACATCTGTTGATTATGAAAGTAATACATTTAAGTTTGGTACTAAAAAAGAAGAGACTTTAGAAGGTGCTGAAGAAAATCCACAAACATTGGCTTATAGTTCTAAGTAGTATTATGTGTATAAAAAGATGATTTGTCATCTTTTTTTATTGGTTGTTCACTTTATTTTTTAATGATATACTGATGGTAAGGAGTGATAATATGCGTACTATTGAAAATTGGCAGAGGGAAGTAGATGATTGGGCTAATCAATTTGAAAAACCTTATTTTAGTCCGTTATCCTTGCTAGCAGCCTTGGTTGAAGAAGTGGGAGAGACTGCTAAAGTAATGAATACTTTATATGGAGATAAGAAAAAGAAAGATAATGATCAAATAAAGGATCTAGAAGAAGAAATAGGAGATATATTATTTTCTCTAACTTGTATTGCTAATAGTCATAATATGAATTTAGATGAGATATTGGATAATAAAATGGATAAAGTATACGGAAGAGATAATAATCGTTTTAAAAGAAAAACAGACTAAATAATTAGTCTGTTTCTTTTTGATTTTTAATTTCGTTAGCTAAACCAATTAGCATGTTTATTCTTGTTGGAATTATGTGTTTAACATTTAATTTTCTAGCAACAGCATTCATACAGAAACGCATGCCACGAGCTCCATACCACCAGTCTTCTTTATCTGGGCATTTGGCCTTAATGGAATCCATTGATTTAGTTAGAATATCATGGTCATATTCGTCAGCTTTGGCAAATTCAAGCATATATGGCTGATTTTTATCTTCATATAAAGCGTTTGGTTGTATTTCATAACCAACCGTTTCATAAAAGTAGATATAATCTCCACCGGCAAGTACTAGAGTATCAACGTCTTCATCTATGTCTTCAATTAAATCTAATGTATAATTTATCATTTCATCAAAGCTAGTTGTAGTTATGTCATCTTTTAAATCAGGGAAAGCATCGACGATATCCATAGCACCAAAGTCTAGGTTTATCTTACGAATAATCTCCTTGTTTTCAATGATGGCAATTTCTGTAGATCCACCACCACCAATAACGACAGCCATTTTTTCATTATAATCAATGTTTGCAATGACCCCATCGACAGTATATTTGCTTTCTTCATTAGCCGTAACGACTTTAAAGTCAATGTTATGAAGATCTTTCATTCTTTTAATGAATTCGTCTCTTTCATTATCCTCGAGTTTTCTGAATATACTTGTGCCAAAGGCATATATCTCGTCGACATCTTTCTTTAAATCAGTAATTAAGTTATCTAATTTTTCGATGTCTGATGCCAATAAATGTTTATTGTTAATATTAAAGTTATTTTTAAAAGCAATAAACGTATTACCTAAATTAATTAATTCACCGTTGTCATAAATGTAAGTTTTCGTGTTCGTTGATCCAATTTCAATAATTCCAAATTTCATAATTCACCTCTATTTAACTATATTGTAACATATAGATGGATATAATAATATTAAAATTTTGTTATTCATGATAAAATATTTATAAGGTGATGCGATGAATATTTATGCATGTTTAAATGAGATAACTTTATATATTGATGAGCATTTAACAGATAAAATTGATTATGAAGTTTTAGCTAGAATGATTGGAGTAAACTCTTATACAATGCAAAAATTGTTTTCCATTATTACAGGAATTCCTTTGGCAGAATATATAAGAAAGAGAAGGTTAACTGAAGCGGGTTTTGATTTGCTTAATAAGGGAGATAAGATAATCGATGTGGCATTAAAGTATAATTATGATAGTGCAACTGCGTTTTCAAGGGCTTTTTTTGCTTTTCATGGGATAAAACCTAGTCAATTAAAGAATACGTTTAAGTTAAAGAATTTTCCAAGGATGGTATATGATGAAGATATTAAGATAGTTTCAGAGTTGGAATATGAGATAGTTAATTTGGATGAGATAATATTATATGGTTTAAGCAAGAAAACGGATAATATACATATTAAAGAGGATGCACCTAAGTTTTTTCATGAGATAGAGGATAAGTATATGGAAAAGTTTGGTGAAGCGGATTATGGTATGGTAACTTATGAAAATGAATTAAGAGAGTCTTGTAATGCCTATTACATTTTATATAAAAGGGAAATACCAGAATTTGAAAGAGTAGTTATACCGAAGAGTAAATGGTTAAGATTTAGACTTAATAGTCAATCATCTGTTAAGATACATGAATTATCACAGAAGTTTTATAAGGAATTTTTGATGTCATGTCGATATTGTTTGAGAGATTTACCAGAACTAGAATATTATCATGATGGTATTACAGATTTTTTAGTTGCTATTGAATAAAAAAACTGACAAAAATAATAAGCAAAAAGTCAGTTTTTTTATGTTTGATTTTGCTATAGTTAAATGAGAGGTGACGGTTTATGGGGTTTTCGTCCGAAGTGTTTTTTAATAAGAAACATATTACTCGTGAAGATTGGGAGAGTTTTATTAAAGTTATTTCTAATTATAATGGAGTATTTAAGAAGTGGAAAATGATAGTTAGACAAGAGAGAAGTCAGATAAGATATTTTGTTAAAACTAGTTGTAGTTTACCCGCAACAATTAATCATATGAATTCTTTTATGTTAAAGAGTGCCGAGATTAAAGAAGATTTTGTGTATCAAAAAAGAAGATTATTTTTTTCAAAGTTTGAAAATAGTTTGTTAGATATTATTAATTATTTCGATATTAAGAAGAATTCTCAAGTTAAGGCTTTTGTCATTAGTTTTATGAAGATAAGTGATAGTAAAATAAAATCCAAGTGTGATTTTTATGTAGAATCAAATAATACATTAATAAAATATCGTTTAGCATTATTTTTACCCCAAAATATATTATCTGTAGACT
>CAMWQX010000126.1 GCA_947176475.1 uncultured Bacillota bacterium | reverse complement strand
GTTAAGACTAGAGGATACTTTTTTGCAAATTATTTTATAAGGAATATTTTTTTTATCTAATTCTTCCATTATTTTCAAATAATTTATGGAAGGAGAAGAAAATTGCCTACTTAATAAAAAAATTTGTCTTTTTTGGCGAACAAATAATTTTATAAAGAAGTAAATTATGACAAAATGAATTCTAATAAAATATAGAATTATACTCATAATAATTTCCTCCTTAAACGCTCATAAATTCTTCATATTTAGGTATTACTTCTTCTGCACTACCCTTCATTATTACTTCACCTTTTTCAAGCCATAATACTTCATCACATAATTCACGTATGGTATCCAAACTATGAGAAACGATGATGACTGTTCGGTGAGTATCAGAAATAAGTTCTTTCATCTTATTGTAACTTTTTTCTTTAAACTTAGCATCACCAACTGATAAAACTTCATCTATAAGCATGATATCAGTTTCCAAAATAGCTGTAATAGCAAAAGCTAATTTAGAATACATCCCTGATGAGTATGTTTTAACAGGCTTTTTAATAAAATCTCCGATATCAGCAAAGTCAATAATTTCTTTTTCTTTGGCTGATATCTCTTCTTCAGAAAAACCTAAAAGCATTCCTGATAAATAGATATTTTCTTTGCCTGTGAGCTTCTTATTAAAACCAACACCAATTGATAATAAAGAAATGGTTCGATTATGAAGATCTATGCTTCCATTATCTGGTGAAAATATTCCAGCAATAGCTCTTAGCATGGTTGATTTTCCTGCGCCATTTTGTCCAATTATTCCTAAGATTTTTCCCTCTTCGATTTCAAAGCTTACACCTTTTAAGGCCTCAAATACTTCAACTTTGTCACCAAGGTGTTTCCAAGATGCACGAATAGATGTCTTCTTTAGTCCACGGTAACTTATATGAAGATCTTTAACAGTTACTGCAATATTTTTCTTTTCTTCTTTTTTCTTTGTTGTCTTCTTCATCTTATATCACCTTCGCATAACTATTTTCATTTTTGTGTATTACGTGTGCGCCGATAGCACATAGAATAAGACCAATCACCAACCAAAATAATAACCCTTCAATGCTTGGTCCTTTAGCAAAAAGCATCGTTTTTCTTAATTCATTCATACAGAAAGCAATTGGGTTGGCACGCAACAAAATAAAGCATAATTTGGGATTCTTTGTTCCAAGTTTTTCATTAATGTTATAAAAAATTCCTGACAAATAGAATACCATTTTTAAAACAATATTAGTTAGATTTCCTAAATCATTTAAAGTTACACCAAAATGCATTAAAAGCATTCCTATCCCAAAAGAAATAATATAAAGAATAATTATTATGGGAATAAACCATAAAATATGAATTGATAATGGAACATGTTGGAATATCATAAGCCCAAACGTAATCATTAGAGAAATTCCCATTTTAAAAAGATACGTGAAAGATTTTGATAATAAGAGAATATATTTTGGAATATAAACCTTTGTTACCAAATCTCTGTTATTAGTTATAAGTTTTACGCTTCCCGTTACCATTCTATTAAAGAAATCCCATGCTGTTAAACCTATAAATACAAATGAAGCAAAGTATGGTGTGTTATTAGGAAATATTACCCCAAAAACAAAAGTATATATTAGCATAAAACACAATGGTTCAATGATCCACCATAGCCAGTTAAGATATGAATCAGCGACTTCACTTTTTAGTTCCGCTTTGGCAGACCTAACAGCATATTTATAGTATTTTTTTATATTTGAAAAAAACTTTTTCATATTTTTCAATTCTCCTTATATCTATTTTAACAAATCGAAGACATAAAGTCTACATAAGTCAAATTTAAAACACTAAAATAATTAGTGTTTTTCATCTAAAAAATCTATGAATTTATTGGCCAAAACACTTCTCGAATATGTTTTTTCTATAATTTCATAATTTTTTACCAATTCCTTTTTTGTAACTTTATCCAGTTTATTGATTTTATTACACAAATCTTCAAATGACTCTATGAAAGTATTAGGAATCTCTTTCATAACTTCGGATGATCCTTGATTTTTCATACAAAAAACTTTCTTTCCATTCAATACAGCTTCGATATATGTCATTCCAAAACTGTTATTAACTGATAAATCTATTAATACATCATGCTCTTGCAATTCCTTTGATACTTCAAGAGTTAAACCTCGATATTTGATGTAATCAGTTAAATCATAATCTTCAATCATATCTATCATTTTTTCAACATAATCTCCTGAGCCAAATACATCAAGTGTTATATTTTTTACTTTATTATTTTTTAGATATTTCCCAAATTCTATCAGATTTTTTATATCATTTATTCTATCTTTGCTTATTCTTAACAAGTAAATTCCGCTATATTCTTTCTTTTTTTCAATGCCTTCAATTTTAGACTTCTCTATCATTTTAACGCTTTCCAATGGGTTTCCTAAAATAATAGATTCATCGTAATTTTCCAAGCCATTTTCTGTTTTGTAATTAATTTTATTTTGCTCAGTAACAAATACAACTTTTTTCATTCGCGTTTTTTTTATCTCATCGATAATCCCGGGAAAAAAGTCGTTTAAAACATTATTTGCTGTGTGAAAAAAATATATTCTATTTTTAACAAGATTCGATGAACAATCATTTACGAACAAATGAATAGATTCTCTGGTCGATACGATTGTGTTGGTTTTAATGTTCTTCATCAATTCATTCAACTTATATCCACAATATGGAGATAAATTTTTTTTATCGCAATCGTAGTTTAAATAGCTATAATTATTTTGTGATTTATGAAATAGTCTGTCTAAACGTTCTTTTAATGACTTTGTTTTTGGGAAATATAAGTATTGAATATTTAAACCGTAAGGGAATGGTGTTGTATTAGCGGTCTTTTTAAGTGAAATCAACTCTACTAAATGATTTTTTTCAAGTAATCCCTCAGCTAATGCTTTAGTTGCATTAACTGTTCCTCCTACTCCATAAAAATTGTATCCTATAAAAGTTATTTTATTTCTTTGAATCTTTGCGAAATCGTCGTACATCTTTTCTATATGCTTATGTTCTCTGACGTAATCATAATCAATTTGTTGTGGTAATCTTGATTTGTAAAATTCATTTAATTTGTATCTGCCGCTTACAATTTTGTCAATTAACTTTGTACTACTTCTAATATTATATTTTGCTAACTCATCCAATTCACAATATAAGCTTCGCTTTTTTAAATATTCATCTATATCTGGTTGAAAAAATAGAACAGGTCGGTTTAAGAAAGTAAAATCAAACCCTATAGACGAATAATCTGTAATTAGAAGTTTACTTTTTACTAATTCGTCCATGATATCTATTTCAGTTTGTAATTCTATTTTTATGTGTTTGGATTTAATTAGAGGATATACATCCTCAAGCATTGCTTCATCAAAAAATTGATGGACGCATATTTTAAAATCAATATTTTCTTTTTCAAGATAATTCACTAATTTTTCAGAAGATATTACTCTTTTTAGATAATGTATAAGTAAGACTTTTTTATCTCCTTTTTTAAAGTAATCTCTCCACGTAATAAACCATGTTATTTGATTCTTATCTTTTTGTAATTCGTCTCTTCTAACAAGTTCTACGTACCTTGGTAAATATGGACTATAGTACAGTTGATATTCTTTAAAGTCATTTTCCTCCATAAATTTTTCTTTAATCTTTTTATTGTATATGCAAAACCTAAACATATTGTTGTTGTAGCTATTTCCTTTATAACCGATTTTTTTAATGCCAAGAGTTCCATGTTGGAGATAAATAACTGGTTTTTTTATTTTTAATTTTATCTTTTTACCTATAATTGATGATGGAGTTACATCAAGATAGGACAAAGTTACTAGCAGCATATCTGCTTCAAAATATTTTTTCAAGTGTTCAATACTATTTTTCCACAAGACAAACTTTTTTTCATTTTTGCTTAATTTATTATAAACTTGTCTGTTTGTTTTATTTCGCTCAAGAACTAAATATTTTTCTATATCATCATCTATATTAACAACATTCTTCCAAAAATAATATGAGTTGTTGTTTGCCGTTTTTCCGTTATTCTCGCCCAATAGCCAAATATATTTATTTTTCATTATGTCACCAACTTCTATTTTTTTCTATATAATTATAACATTTTATAAATATATAAACAACAATGCAACTGAAAAAACAGTTATTTATTTAGAATTGCAAATATGATAAGATATTAATTGAAAGGTTGTAGAATATGAAAAACAAAATTATAAGCAAGAGATATTCTGGACTTGATCTTGTTAGAGTATTAGCTACTCTTTTTGTAATAGCAGTTCACTTTTTTATGAACTCCGGTTTCTATAATATAAAATTTATAGGAAAGAAAATGTTTGTTGCGGCATATTTTAGATGGCTTTTTTATATATGTTGCCCGCTTTTTATGATATTAACAGGATATTTAAATTCGAATAAAAAAATAGAGAGAAAATTTTACAAGAAAATACTTACAATATTAGTTTCCTACTTATTTATATGCATTGTTGCCTTGATATTTAGAAAGACATATCTTAACGAAGAAATAACTTTATTTTCAGCATTCATTAAAATTTTTTCTTTTGATGCTGTAGGTTATTCCTGGTATATCGAAATGTATATTGGATTATTCTTATTAATTCCATTTTTAAATATTTTATACC
>CAMWQX010000125.1 GCA_947176475.1 uncultured Bacillota bacterium | reverse complement strand
ACTTAAATGAGATAGAAGAATATAAGAAAATTGGTATCAAAAATTTTGTTTTTTCTATTAATGACTTTTCTATTGGCTATAAGACATTTTCTTTAACTGAAGTGCCAGATGATTCATATATTTATTTAAATCGTGTTATGGATACCAAAGCTATTGATGCTTTTAAAAAGATTGTACCTGAACTTCAAAGATTTAAAGGTATCATATTTGAAGATATTGGTATCTTCAATATTTTAAAAAATGAAGGATTAAACTTAATATGGTTTCAAAATCACTTTACCACCAATAAGGCATCTTTAAGTTATTATATAAATCATGGTTGTCTAAGTGCCGTTATATCTAATGAGATAACGGGAACGGAAATTGAAGAGATAATAGCTGAGTTGCCTGGTAAATTAATCTTAAATGTCTTAGGCAAAAATAATATCATGTATTCAAGAAGAACCTTATTATCCAATTTTAATAAATATCAAAATTTAGATGATTATAATGATATGACGCTTAACACTGGTAAAAATAGTTTCTTTGCTCGTGAAAGTGAATATGGAACTTTAATATTCAATAACGAATATTTTAACTATATACCTTATGCCAATACCTTAAATGATGATGACTTATATTTATATCTCATCTTAAATTTAGATTTAAGTGTGTCTAAAATCGATGCCATCATTAACGGGGAAGAATTTGGTAATGATGGATTCTTAAATAAAAAGACTGTCTATAAGATGAGCGAATATGACGATAAAAAGGTGATATCATGAAATCTGTTGAATTATTAGCCCCAGCGGGGACTTTAGAAAAAATGAAATATGCATTTTTATATGGCGCTGATGCGGTATATTTTGGCGGTAAAGAATACTCTTTAAGAGCTAATGCTAAAAACTTCTCTCGTGAAGAGATGCGTGACGCCGTTAAATTTGCTCATGAAAATGGCAAGAAAGTCTATGTAACTGTTAATATAGTATTTCATAATGAAGATTTAATTGGCTTAGAAGAATATTTGAATTTTCTATCTTCTATTAAAGTCGATGCCATCATCACTTCCGATATGGCAGTTATATCCCTTATTAAAGAGAAGAATATTGACCTTGAAGTCCATATATCAACTCAAGCATCTATTCTCAATTATGAAGCAGCCTTTTTTTATAAAGATATGGGAGCAACGCGTGTTGTTTTGGCTCGTGAAGCTCATAAATCGGATATCAAGCGTATCAAAGATGAAACGGGATTAGAAATTGAATGCTTTATGCATGGTGCTATGTGTACGAGTATCTCTGGTCGCTGTGTTCTATCTAATTACTGTACCAATAGGGATTCTAATCGTGGAGGGTGTGCCCAAATATGTCGTTGGGAATTTGACTATATGAAAGATGGAAAAAAAATCACTGATACGCCATTTTCTATGACGCCGAAAGACTTAAATATGATTCCTTTCATTAAAGATATGATTGATTGTGGCGTTAACTCTTTTAAGATTGAAGGTCGTATGCGCAGTATCTATTATGTTTCGACAGTTATCCTAATCTATCGTCGTTTAATTGATAAAATTTTAAATAACACCTTAACTGAGGAATATGAAACGTATGCTCTTAATATACTTAATAGAGTAGCAAATAGAGAATCAACTCCGCAATTCTTTGATAAATTGCCGGGAGTCTCTGAACAATACTATCTAGGACGTCAAGAATTATCTAACCAAGACTTCTTGGGTCTTGTAATTGACTATCAAGATGGCATTGCTACGATTGAACAGCGAAACTTTTTTAAAGTCGGCGATATTGTTCAATTCTTCGGACCTAATATCGAAACATTTAACTATAAAGTGGAAAAAATCATGGATGAAGAGGGCAAGGAAATTGAAGTTGCCAGACATCCCCAAATGGTAATTAAACTAGAAATTAGCGAAAAATTGCATAAATTTGATATGATGCGCATAAAAATGTTTGACATTTAGGATATTTTTTAGTATTATTTAAAACGTAGTTTTAAGTGAATTAACGAAATGAAGGGTGATTTAGATGTCAGGAAAAAAAGAGATAAAATTAACACCAGCTGGTTACACGGAAATTGAAGAAGAAGTAATCAAGCTTAGAGAGCAAGAAAGACCTAGAATTATTCAAGCGATTAAAGAAGCTCGTGAGCAAGGAGACCTTTCTGAAAATGCCGACTATGATGCAGCTCGTGATGAACAAGGAAGAGTAGAAGCTCGAATTAAAGAGTTAGAATATATGTTAGAACATGCTATCATTATTGATGCTGTTCCCGAAGGAATTGTTGGACTTGGATCCGTTGTTACAATTAGCTACATTGATGACGACGACGATGACGACGAAGAAGAATATAAGATTGTTGGATCCCTAGAAGCCGACCCAACAGAAAACAAAATATCTGATGAGTCTCCAGTTGGCAAAGCACTATTCGGACACAAAGTTGACGACATAGTTGAAATTGCTAGTCCAAACGGAAACTATAATGTAAAAATTGTTAGTATAGCCTAACAATTTTTTGTGTTTTAAGGAAGTGAAAAAATGAGTGAACGTATATATCTAACCCAGGAGGGATACTCATCATTAGTTAAAGAACTTGATTATCTAAGAAAAGAAAAAAGACCTCAAGTTATTGAAGAGTTAGCTTATGCTGCCGAACTAGGGGATTTAAGAGAAAATTCCGAATATGATGCTGTTTTACATACACAAGCTATCGTCGAAGGACGCATCATTGATTTGGAACGCATCCTTGATCATGCCAAAGTTATTGATCATATTCCCACTCACAAAGTTGGCTTAGGCTCTCGCGTTAAAGTCTTAATTGAAGATGAAGAAGAAGAGTACATGATTGTCAGTTCTTATGAAACTGATGTTCATCAAAATAAGATAAGTAGTAAATCTCTTATTGGGGCCTCTTTACTAAATAAAAAGGTCGGCGATAAGATTACTATCAATAATGAAAATCTAATATACACAATGACGATTACAAATATTAGCTAATAATGTAAATAAGCATTTTTCTTTATTGTTATTTACTTGAAATTTTGCTATAATTTTGATATTCGAAGGGGAAAATTAATGGAACATTACTTTACTAACAACGACAATTTAAAAAGCGACTTTAGAACCATTATTTATAAGTACAATGATTACTCTTTAGAATTTACCAGTGATTTAGGAGTATTTTCTAAAGATAAAGTTGATTTTGGTAGTAAACTCCTTATGGAAACTTTCCTTAATAGTGACCATACTCCAAATACCACTTTGTTAGATGTTGGATGTGGTTATGGAATTATTGGTATCACGCTTTCTAAAATTGCTTCGGTGCAGTCTACACTAGTTGATGTTAATAAGCGTGCACTTCATTTGGCGAAGATGAATGCTAAGAACTTAGGTGTTGATGCCACTATTTTTGAATCAGATGTATATTCTAATGTTTCTGGTAAATATGATGTTATAATAACGAACCCTCCGATAAGAGCCGGAAAACAAAAAGTTATGCAATTCCTTCTTGAAGCATGCGATTATCTAGAAGATGATGGTGAATTATGGATCGTCATGCGAAAAGATCAAGGAGCTAAAAGTGCAATAGAAAAGATGAAAAATATTTACTCAGTTGAAGTGCGTGAAAAGAGTAAGGGATTTTTCATAATTGTTGCAAAAAAGTTATTGACATCTAATTGAAATCTATGATAAAATTTTAAATTGGTGGCGAATACTCCTTTTTGCGCGTGGAGTTTTCCAAAAAATTACTATAGTATTGGGGTGAAATGATGGCATACAAAGTTCAAAAATTTGGTGACCATAGAGAGAGAAGATCTTTCGCAAAAACAACTAACGCCTTGGCATTGACTGACTTGTTAGAAATACAAAAAAAACCTTATCAAGAGTTTTTAGAAAAGGGAATACAAGAAGTATTTGAAGATATTTCTCCGATAGAGAGTTTTACGGGAAAAGTATCTTTAACTTTCGATTCTTATTCTTTCGATGAACCAAGATATGGGGTAAAAGAATCAAAAGAACGTATGGTAACATACTCAGCACCATTAAAAGTTCAAGCAAGAGTATTTATTCATGAAACTGGAGAAGTAAAAGAACAAGAAATCTTCTTAGGTGACATGCCAATGATGACTGATGCAGGAACATTTGTAATCAACGGTGTTGAACGTGTAATCGTATCACAATTAGTACGAAGCCCATCTATTTATTTCAAACGTGAGATAGATAAGAATGGTCGTCCAGTTGTATCAGGAGAAATTATACCAAATCGTGGTACTTGGTTAGAATTCGAACTTGATGCTCGTGACGTTGTATATGTTCGTATCGATAGAACTCGTAAAGTAACAATTACAACTCTTTTACGTGCTTTAGGCTTATCTAGTGATGAACAAATTTTAGAGTTATTTGGTAATGACAATCAATTTATCAAAAATACACTAGAAAAAGATTCAACTAAGAATACTGATGAAGCCTTGATTGAAATATATGAAAAACTTCGTCCAGGTGAACCAGCTACTCTTGATTCAGCTAAGAACCAAATGATAACTCGTTTCTTTGATAAGTTCCGTTATGACTTAGCTAAAGTAGGACGTTATAAATTTAATAAGAAATTAAATGTAATGGATCGTTTACTTGGCTTAAAGATTGCTGAAACTGTTAAAGATGGAAAAGAAGTTATTGCTGAAAATGGTACTATAATTGAT
>CAMWQX010000124.1 GCA_947176475.1 uncultured Bacillota bacterium | reverse complement strand
ATCAATATCTAATTCACATATAAACTCAATCTTATCAATTGCATTATTATACTTTTTTGCACCGGATTCAAATAAAGCATATATGTTATTATTTTTAACTACAACTTGTTCAAGTAATGGAGGAAGAATAATGCTCTTAGCATTATCTATTGAATAAAAATCAGTATCATCATTATAGTCAAAAACATATATATGTGATTTACTTCTACGTCGATAAGAATTACTTAATACTAAATATTCCTTATCTCCTTTTTTAACAAATGTCATTCCCTGTGTTTTTGCTGGAACCTTAAAATTCCTAATATATTTTAAATCTATATTTTCTTTACTAGAAACTATTTCAAATTCCTTAACAAGAATATTCTCATTCTTAGAAAAATTACCTATAAGTATATGGTTATCCTTTATAGCTAAAAAGGCAATTAGATTTTTATTCTTATTTTCAAAATCTTTTAAACCTTCACTTACATCATCAAAAACATATAAAGGACTAACCATCTGTTTAACTAAAAAATCTTCACTATTGTAAGCATTTAGCACACCATTATCATCTGGTATCCAAATAAGATTATGATTATCATCATATATAATTCCTCCAACATGAGATTTAGTATTTAAATCTACTTTATTGATAACATTACCATTAGAACCTAAAACATATACTAATGAATTACTCTTATTCCTACCATCATAAGCTGTAATCAATATATTATTATTCATATAAGTAATTCCCTGCGGAATCATATTATCTTCAATTGGTATTCTTATATTTGCATTAGTTAAAATACCATCTAACTCTGGATACTTATCCATTATTTCACTCACACTAGTATCAATATATTTTTCTAATCCAATAGTTTCTAAATCAGTATTAAATATTAATGAACACAGCATTCCTCCAACTGCAAATAAAGTATAAATAAACTTACTAACCATATTTTAGTTTTTTTAACCTTTACTCCTTTCTTGTATTTAACATAATAAACATAGAGAAAAAAGTAACTCGACTATTTGGAACAAATAAAAAAAATACTCGACTTTTAGTCGAATATTCTATTTTAATATTCTTTTTATACGATTTATATACCCAACATAATCATCAACTGACTTACATTTTCTCTTATTGCAATCAATTTCTTCTGTTGTTTCTATAGTAACTGATTGAAACTTATCATTTTCGTCATGATAATCATAAGATATTTCTGAAGAATCCAATTCAGAACGTATAAATGAAGTTCCAGACCAAATCTCAAACGAATATGTTGAATCAAAAATCATAAAAGTAGCATTTTCAAAGTCTTTATAAAACACTCCTGGATTATATTTAAATCCCTCATCCTTTAATTTCTTTATAGCATCCTCTTCATTTATATTAACTGTTCTTCGAGTTGAGTCATCACTTATACTATCCACCCTTTTGGGAAATATATTATCATTGGTAAATGTCTTCTCTAACTCTATTTGATAATTTTCTTTCTCTCCATCTTCATATCTAACTTCCACATAGAATCTTACATTTGGTAAATTATATAAATTATATTCATCATATCCATTTAATTCTTCCAAATAATAATCTTCATTTGGTCCTGATATAACTAACCTTTCAACATTATCATCAGTTAAATAATATAATTTTACTCTTGTTATCTCTTTATCTGATGAAGGTATAATCTTATTAAAATTAAGCATACCTAATTTATTTGAAACAATTAATGAAGAATTCTCTATTTTTATATTATCCGAATCCACATATATTGAATAAACAGAAATAGAATTTCTTATAAATATAAAATAAGTTGCTATTAAAAAGGCAATAATACTAACTAATAAAGTAAACATCATTATTAAAATACGTTTCTTATACTTCTGATAATTATTTGTATATTCTTTAACTATATTATCGCGAATATCTTTTGAGTTCTTATTATTTTTTCTTTCACCATACAGTAACTCTTCCATACTTACATCAAATATCTCAGCCATTTTACTTATAACATCTGGATCCATGGGAAAAGATAAACCTCTTTCCCACTTTGAAACAGCCGTATGAGTATAATGTAATTTTTTACCTAATTCCTCCTGAGTTAATCCTTTTTCATTTCTTAATTCGGCTAAAAATTTTCCTCTCTTTTGATATGGTGGAATTCTTTTATCTACTACTTCTTTATTGCTAGCCATATATACTTCAACTCCTAAAATATCTTTTTTATTATATCATAAACCCATATTCATACAAATAAAAAGTAAGAATTTCTTCTTACTTAATTTTCTAATTCTTCTTCAATACGTAGTAATTGATTATACTTAGCAATTCTATCTGATCTCGACATTGAACCAGTCTTAATTTGTTCAAGATCTAATCCTACAACTAAATCAGCTATTGTCGTATCTTCAGTTTCTCCACTGCGGTGTGAAAGAATCGTCTTATAACCAGCTTTATGGGCAAGTTCAATCGTATCTAATGTTTCCGTAATTGTACCAATTTGATTGACTTTTAAAAGGATAGCATTACAAGCACCCATATCAATTCCCTTTTGTAAGAATTTCTTATTAGTAACAAATAAATCATCCCCAACAATTTGAATCTTATCGCCAAGTTCTTTAGTTAACGTAACAAATCCATCCCAGTCATTTTCATCTAAAGGATCTTCTAAAGTAATTATTGGATAAGTATCAACTAATTCCTTATAATATTCAATTAATTCATCAGTGGTTTTCTTAATACCATCAATCACATAAACCCCGTCTTCATAAAACTCCGAAGCTGCTGCATCAATACCTAATGAAACATCTTTACCAGGTACATATCCCGCTTTTTTAATAGCTTCAACAATGACATCAAATCCCTCTTTATTGGAGTTCAAATTAGGAGCAAATCCTCCTTCATCACCTACACCTGTAAAATATCCCATATCATTTAATACTTTCTTTAAACTATGGAATACTTCAGCACATACTCTTACTCTTTCTTTCATCGTATCACGATGTGGTAAAATCATAAATTCTTGAATATCGACATTATTATCAGCATGGGCACCACCATTTAAAATATTAACCATAGGTGTTGGCAAAATAGTACCTTCCCCAATATATCTATACAAAGGTTTCTTACTTTCTAAAGCTGCTGCTTTTAATACGGCCATACTAACACCTAATATCGCATTAGCACCTAAATTAGTCTTAAAATCCGTTCCATCTAAGGCAAGCATTGCTTCATCAATTTCTCTTTGTTTACTTGCATCCATTCCGACAATTTTGTTCTTTATAACTGTATTGACATTATTAACCGCTTTTAAAACACCCTTACCATTATATCTCTCATCTTTATCCCTTAATTCTAATGCTTCTCTTTCACCCGTAGATGCACCACTTGGAACAATCGCTCTTCCCATTACTCCACTATCTAAAATACAATCTACTTCTACTGTTGGATTACCACGTGAATCTAATACTTCACGAGCTTTAATATCTTTAATTATCATATTCATCCCACTTTCTATATTAATTATACCAAACATAAGCCTATTCCAATTAAAAAAGTCGATGACTTAACATCAACTTTTACTTAAAACTTTTTAAATAATTATCATATAAATCTTTATATTCTGTATCATTAAATTTAAGTCCTTTTTCTTCTCTTAATTCAATAAAAGCCTTATAGTATAAAGATTCATCTTCATTACCCTTCTTCGTTGCTAACATCTCTTTTAAGTCATCCTTTATGTCTTTTAGTTCCAACTTTTCTTCAGCACTTTCAACATATATTAATGATTCACCTGTTGCACCATCTTGGAATACCTTAGAAGTATCTCCCTTCTTCAATGAATATAAATTGCTAATGAATTCATCAGAATAATCGGCATAATCCAAATAAGATATTTCCCCCAATTCATTATACATTGCACCTTTAAATTTTTCATTTACCTTAGCAATTGATGTTCCCTTATCCAAAGCCTTTTTAATTTCCTTCAAATCAACTGAATCATCATACTTGGTATATAAGTGAACTTTCTTCTTTCCACTAACAAAATCATTATAATACTTTTCTACTTCTTCATCTGTTATTTGTTTTAACATATATTCATTATAATATTTATTATAATAATAATCATGATTCAAATATTCCATAAAAGCATCTTCATTTTTATAACCATTTGATGTTAAAAACTCTTCCTTAGTTGACCCATAAAATTGTTCATATTGCTGATATATAATTTCTGATTGTTCTTTGGCATAAGTACCAGCTTCATCAGATTTCCCATACATATCTAATAAAATCGAATAATCAATTAAATCTAAAACGTGCATCATTGCTGTTTGATTCTTTAAGGCATCATATATCTCATCAGCGGAAACTGTATAATTTCCGACTGTTGCAATTACTTCTTCTCCATTTTTTAATTTTGCTACTCTCTTTGGCCAACAGAAGCTCATAGCAAGTGCTCCAATAATCATCCCAATAAGTAAGCATGCTAAACACTTTTGCTTAACTGTCATACCAAATCCTTCATTTTCTTCTATTATTTCATTTAATACTTCTTCATCATTAAATACTTCTTCTTTTGTTGTTTCTTTCTTTTCTTTTTTCATGTTCATCCTCCTAAATTAATTATAAAATATTTACATGAAATTTTAAAGAAAAACATCAAACTTGGTAAATTTCTCTTTTTGTGTTATAATAGCCAACATCTAAAAAGAAGGGGATTATATGGAAG
>CAMWQX010000123.1 GCA_947176475.1 uncultured Bacillota bacterium | reverse complement strand
GGATATGAATATACCTATAATGTTAAAACGGGAGAAGGTAAAGTTACTAAAAAAGCAACTTATAGCGAACTAGAATAAAAAGACTTATAAGTCTTTTTTCTTATGGGAAAAATTGGTATAATATTGGCATCAGGGTGATTTTTATGGGGAAGGAAATATATAAATTAAAAGTTAGTGTTGAAATTCTTTCTTTTTTTAATGAAACTAAAGATCATACTTATTGTTTGGGGACACTTGAGGATATTGATAATAAGACGTATATATATGAGAATGCTCAAGCTTTTTTTAATGCGAATAGAAGATATATAGAAGGACGTGTAAAAGGGGATTATGAAATAGAACATGGATATTCTCCAACGGGAATTAACCTAGGAGAAAATGGTGTTTACATTTTAAAAGGAGAAGATGAAGAAAGACCAATAGTACCTTTATTTAAAAAAGTGGAGATTCGTGGACAACAATATGAGTTAGCAGATATTATTAAGAAAAAATTATATAAGGGTAATATAAGAAGGTTTTATGAATGTGACCAATTTCGAAATGCTCTTGGAAGTTATGATGCGTTTTTTTATGGGGTAGATAAGGGATTAATTGCCAGAATAATGACGGATGATTATACAAGTGCTGATGTTGTGTGGCTTTGGGATTGGATTAAAGATTCGAAAAGAATATGTCCTTTGATGCGTTTTTTACTTATGGATTTTGATAAATTTGAAGGAAATTTAAATGAATATTATTGTGAAATAATGCCAGCAAGGGAAAATCCGGTGTTTCATAGATCCAATGAGGAGAGAGCATATACATATAGGCCACCTTATAAAGACGATTAGCGTCTTTTTTTCTTTTGTCAACATATAATTAGATAAGTAATTAAGTGTTTACAAAGTTGTGGACATTTGTTATAATACTTGCGAGCGAAGAGCTCCTTGCTTAAATGTGAATTTTAAGCCGAAAAGACCATAAGGAGGTGTAAGAATGAACAAATATGAAATGATGTTCATAGTAAAAACTACTATCGATGAAGAAGCAGTTAAAGCTACAGCTGAAAACTTAAAATCAGTTATTACTTCTATGAAGGGTGAAATTACTGATTCTAAAGAGTTAGGTAATAAAAAGTTAGCTTACCCAATCAAAAAAGAAATTACTGGTTATTACTTTGTATTTAACTTTGATGCTGACAATGAAACTGTTGCTGAACTTGATCGTAAAGCTAGAATTGATGAGAATATTATAAGACATATGATCATTAGATTAGACGAGGAATAAGATATGAATAATGTATGTTTAGTTGGAAGATTAACAAGAGATCCAGAATTGAGAACTACATCTAGTGGAATAGCTAATTGTAGATTTAGTATTGCTGTTGATGGAAGACCAGGCGCTAATGGTGAACCTCATACAGATTTTATCAACATTGTTGTTTGGAGAGGTCAAGCAGAAAATGTTGCTAAATATTGTAAGAAGGGTAGCATGGTTGGTGTTGTTGGTAGAATTCAAACAGGAAGTTACCAAGCTCAAGATGGAAGTACAAGATATACTACTGATGTCGTAGCAGATAATGTTAGATTCTTAAGTAGTAAAGGTGGCAGTGGTTCAGGAGAATATACAGATCCAATGCCAGACTATAGCATGGGAGATCAGACTTCACAACCTGCTAATCTAGAAGAAGATCCATTTAAAGATTTTGGTTCAGAAGTAGTTTTAAGTGATGATGATTTACCATTTTAGAAAGGATGAATAAAATGGCTGAATTTTTTAGAAAGAAAAAGAAAATATGTCAAATGTGCGCTGGTAAAGGCGTAGATTATAAAGATGTAGCTATTGTTTCAAAATATATTAATGAAAAAGGTAAGATTATGCCTAGACGTATGACTGGAGCATGTGCAAAACATCAAAGATATATTGCTCAACAAATTAAAAGAGCACGTTTTATGGGATTAATTCCATACGTAAAATAAGGAATTTAAAAATGCAACTTAGGTTGCTTTTTTTGTTGTGTAAGAATGATGGGTATGTTATATTATTTTTGGAAGGTGTGAAGATGATGAAAAAGGATAATTCAAAAGGATTTATGGTGTATCTAATAATAGCTTTGATAATTATTATTATTGCTTTAGTATTTCTAGTAGCAAAAGCTTGGTTCAATAAAGGTAATAATGAAAAGGATGATACTCGTAATATTGTCATTGAGGGCGTATGGAAGGCTAAATATATGGAATTAGGTACTGATAAATCTGGTAAAGAGTATTATATTGTATTTAATAAGGATGGTAAGGTTTATGCTATTGATGAAGATAGTGCTAGGGAAGGAAGTTATTCTGATACCAATGCTGATGAGAATGCCAATTTTGCAATGCAAATAGATGATGAGCCAATATCCTTGTGTAAATATGAAAATGATGATATACAATGTGAATTATATGATTTTATTGAGAAAGTAAATATAAAAAGAGAAAAGTAATTTTTCTCTTTTTGTCTTATTTTGGCTTGTTTTGTCGAATGGGTTGTCAGCCAAATTTTATATGATTATAATATACGGCTTGAGAGGCACGAAGATGCTTACCACCTACTTATATCAAGCTAGTTATTCAGGGGGTTTTAGTATAAAAAGAAGGTGGTACTATGATTAAACTTAGTATCAAGGATATAACTATCCTTATATTAGTAATTATCATATATCTACTAATAAGTAGATAAAAAAAGGGCATCTTACTCAATATTCAGAATATGATGCTCAACAATCATTGTGGTGAGCATTAGCTTGAAATGTAATGCTTCTCACATATTTAATTATATAGTTATTAGGAATAAAATACAATAGTAAAGCATATTTTATATTGATTATTCATTATAGTATGTGTTAATCTATATGTGAAAAGGAAGTGATTATTATGGCTGAAACAGCTAAAAAAAGCGAAAAGAAAGAAGAGGTAAAGAAGACAACTACTAGTGGTGATGTTGTTAAAGAAATCTGGGATGCATTCATTAATACTCTTTCTGGAATGTATAAAAAACCAATGACAACACTTAAGGAAGAAGTTAGCAGTCCAAATACAAGAAATAATTTAATAATGTTATTTTTAATTTCTTTAAGTTTTGGATTAATGATGATGACGGGATTTAAGTCAGTTTTATCAATTACATATGGGGGAATATCAATTAATGATTTAGTTGAAATACCTTATGTAAAAATATTATGTTATGCAACTATTCTATATGCAGTATTTGCATTTATACCTATGTTAGTATCTTTTGTTATATCAAGAGTAATGAAAGATGATAATTTTGACTTTAAGAAATCTATTAGTCTATATACTACTAGTATGTCAATAGTTATTCCAGTTAATTTATTGATGGCTGTATTATATGGATTAAATATTGTAGTTTGGTTAGGTACAATTATTGCTGCTGTTGTTAATGTTATGTGTTTCTTAAATTATATTCTTGGATATATTAGTGTTAATAATGTTAAAGAAGATAAACAAGTTGGAACTTTAACTGCATTAATTATATCTTGGGTTGTTGTAGCTGCTGTAGTGTTAGGTATCATTATTGGTGTTTCTATGCCTGATACAAATACGGGTGGATTAAGAGGAACTAATTCAAGTTATAATGACTTATTAGAATGGTAATGAAAAACATCTTTTAAAGATGTTTTTATTATGCTATAGTTGTGATAGGTGATATTATGAGAATTGCAATAATTGAAAGAATGGATAAATATGAACCAAATAGACCTTTTGAAGATTATTGTTATTTAGATAATTGGTTTAAGAAGATATTTGATGAATTGGATATTTTATTAATACCTATATTATCAGAGAAGCATATAGATGATATAGTTTCATTGTGTGATGGATTAGTTGTTACAGGAAGTCCGAATGATATTAATCCAGAGTATTATGGACAGGAATTAATAGAAGGTAAGGAATTAAAGTTTGATGAATTTCCTTTTGTTAAGACGGTTGTTAAGGCATTTGCTGATGTGCATAAACCAATATTAGGAATTTGTGCAGGTATTCAAGAAATAAATGTTATATTTGGTGGATCATTATATCAATTAATTGATGGACATAATTTAAGAGATCAAAGTATGCATAATGTGAATTTGGATAAAGAGTCTTTTTTATATGAAGTCTATAATAGTTCGAAGATAGATGTTAATTCATATCATAGGCAGGCAATTAAGACTTTAGCCGAGGGATTTAAAGTAACTGCTTTAAGTGATGACGGAATAATAGAGGGAATTGAAAGAGATAATATTGTAGCAGTACAGTGGCATCCTGAAGCATTATTTGATGTTAATTTATTTAAGAAATTTATAGATAAATATATAAAATAAAAAAACAAAGAATATCTTTGTTTTTTATTTGTTTGTGTATATAAGAACGGCATCGTGATTATTTGATCCTCTATCTCTATGTAAGTCAGTCATTCTTGTTACATAATTGTAAGAATATCTTTTACCTTTAAATACAGGATCTCTTAAAGAAGCTTTATAAATATCATGGCAACATTCTTCGTTTTCAATGTCATAAAGATATCCAACAATTATTTGACCATTTTTGTTTAATTTTTTAGCTAATTCATTAATTAGAGTTTTATATCCACGAATAGGATCATCAGGATACATGTCGTGAGCATATATAATAAGATTAGATAAAGTGAGAAAATCAATTTTTTCTTCTAATTTAGGTGCTAGAGTTCTAATATCTTCATTTAAAAAAGTAAAATCTACTTTGTCTAAATTATTTTTGATATTTTCATATTTTT
>CAMWQX010000122.1 GCA_947176475.1 uncultured Bacillota bacterium | reverse complement strand
AATTAAGAATATTGAATCACATAAGAATTTAGATAAACCTATTGTTATTACATTTAATTATTCTTTAAAAGAGGTAATGGAATTGATTGGTAATGATAGAATTCTCATTTTAGGGAGAAATAATGCCGATATCGAAAACATTGAATGGGATAATAAATTAACAATACATAGATCTAAAGGTTTAGAGGAAGATAATGTTATTTTAGTTAATTCAGATTCGATTCCTAGTAAAGTTCCTAATGAGAGAATTCTTAGGTTTGTTTTGAATGATAAAGACTATATTCCTTATGAAGAGGAAAGAAGGTTGTTTTATGTGGCTCTTACACGAACAAGAGAAAAGATTTATATTATGGTAAATAAAAGCATTAGTCCCTTTGTTAAAGAACTAATGCGCGATTATAAAAAGTATATTCAAGTATTAAAAAAGTAGAGATATACTCCCTACTCTTAATAATTTTCAGCTTTGATTTCAAAATATGCTTTTGGATGAGCACATACTGGACATACTTCTGGAGCATCTTTTCCGATTACGATATGTCCACAGTTACGACATTTCCAGATACGATCTCCATCTTTAGAGAATACTAAGCCACCTTCAATATTTTCAATAAGTTTACGATATCTCTCTTCATGTTCCTTTTCGATTTTTCCAACGCTTTCAAAAAGGAATGCAAGACGATCAAATCCTTCTTCTTTAGCTGTCTTAGCAAATTCATCATACATATCAGTCCATTCGAAGTTTTCTCCGTCAGCTGCAGCATTTAAATTTTCTAATGTAGAAGGAATGTCTCCTCCATTTAATTCTTTAAACCACATTTTAGCGTGTTCTTTTTCGTTTTCTGCTGTTTCTAAGAAGATAGCAGCAATTTGCTCATAACCTTCCTTCTTTGCTTTACTTGCGAAATAAGTATATTTATTTCTTGCTTGAGATTCTCCAGCAAAAGCAGTCATTAAATTTTGTTCTGTTTTTGTTCCTTTTAAATCCATTTTTATTACCTCTCTTTCTATTAATATTTTATATTTTTTTCACATTTTTTTCAATACTATTTATCTATTAAGGAGGAACTTTTATGAATTATTTAACCTGGCAAAATTTAAATAAGGATTTAGCCAAATTTATTGAATTATTTGTACTACCTAATACCCTAGCTTTTGCACTTGCTAAGATATATTATGAGGGAGTTGAATTAAAGGACTCGTATAAGATCTTTTATAATACTATTAGAAATCTATTTAATATAATTGATGAAGATAAAAAGGTTGTTTTTAAAATAACTAGTCAGATATTATATGTTAGATATGGTTTAATATTTGAAAAAACTAATCCCATTAAATTAAAAAAGATAAACTAAGTTTATCTTAATATTAGGGATTTTTTTATTATTCTTTCATTGTTTTTAGCACCAGTTCCTAAGGATGCTAATTCACAGTTGGTTTCATACTCTAACCAATTGAGATATTCCTTTATATATTTGTTAAAATGAATGCTATCAAATAATCCTTTGTAATGATGAAATCCACTGTCTAGATGTTGAAAAAAGTTAAGATATAAGGCATATGGATGATTAATTTTACAATTATTTTTTAACTTACTAATATCTAGATCAAATACTCTTCTTTCCATTTGCGTAACTGTTGTCTGTTCCGATAAGTCTTTAATATATTGCTCACCTTTATCTTTATAAAACTCATCAATAGGTGGCAAATCCAGTAATTGAGATTGGTATGAACCCTCGTCTTTATATAATAATCTTTCGAGTTCACAGGCTTCTATAAAACTTACCTCTTCAGGGTGATTTAAATAATATTCTACTTTATCTTTAAATAATTGTTTTAAACTGTTTTCGTCAACACTTGATAATAGTTCTAAGATATATTCTTTATTGTCAAAGGCATCAGTAGCAAAGAACTCTAAATCTCCTTCAAAGGGATAAGTTCCTAGCATAGATGCAATATTTATTTGCGACCAAGTTAATTCCTCTCCTCTTCCATAAGCTCCCGTATAGATAAAATCTCCCTTTTTAGTGACATTGCTAATTCTAATGGGAAAAGGACGTATTACCATTATGGTACCGAGTAAAGATTCCGCGGGAAGTCCACTATCGGAAAGTAATTGAGTTGTTGAAACATTTCTACTCGTGACATAGGGGTAATTACCACTGAAATTTAAGGATAAATCACAACCTTGTGATCCTTCTAACATGACATATTCGTTACTTCTATCAACATGACTATGTAATAAATTAAGCCAATCATCATTAGAACATACTATGGCATTTTTATAGGTCTTGAAGAATTGGAGGTTGGGATCACGCATTAGTTTTTCTTTGCTAACAGCTCCACATCCTTTGAAGGTTGAACCACTTTTAACGTTCTTTCTTTCATATTCTTTATGTCTTTCTTCAATTAATGGGACCATTTCATGAACATATATTTTTCGGTCACCTAAATAGGGTTTTACTCTTTCATATTCTTCTTTAAAGACTTCCATATCAATAGCGGAACCAGGACCAATAAAAAGTTCAGTTTTGGGATTAACAATAGAAACAGGAATATTTCTAAATATAGTCTTTTTCCCCCGATTAGAGACAAAAGTATGGCCAGCATTAGGCATACAATTAGTAACTGATGCTCCAAGAGTAAGGGTTTTATCTGTAGCAATTTCCCCGATAACTTTGGCTTTGCCACAACTACCAGCTGCGCCATCTAAGACAGATATAACATTTCTATTCATAGCATCACCTACTTATAGTATTTTATTATAACATGTATCATTTTTAAGTTAAATAAAAAAAGAAACTATCGTCTCTTTTTCCTCCTTTTCATCCTTAATAAACCAATACAGGTGATTAGTAAAAAGATAATTCCTATGACAAGTAATATCGGCAATCGATATTCTTTTATTATTTTAAGAGCATCTGGTTCAATTGTTGTATCAAGAGTAACAACTTCTGAACCAACTAATTCGTTTTTATAATAATATTTTATCTTACCTAGTTCTTCCCCTTCTTGAGTATTATAGTCTATTGAGTCCTTTCCTTCATACTCTAAGCGAGCTAAGGATTTATCATAATCAAGAGGTAGAAACATCTTAAAATTATTTTTGGTTTTTATTTCATAAGTATCTATAGTTGATAATTCAACATTTATTTTTTTTACGACTTCATCCTTTTTAATTATCTCTTCATAATTATAACTATCATCTAAGAATTCAATTAATTTAATAGCATCTCTTGCATTATAGAAATCACCATAAACATAAGGAGCTTGCATAGTTATAATAAGAACTTCATGATCTTTAATATCTGTTAGAGCAGAGATACAAGTTCCGGCTTTACTAGTGTATCCTGTTTTGCTTCCTTTGATTCGGGAAACGTCTAAGCCAATCTTTTGTGAATACATTTTGATAGTAGATTCAACTTTTTGATTATTAGACATTAGATATTCTTTTGTACAATAAATTCTTTTGAATATGGGATTTCCTAGAGCATATTTTAAAATCTTCATGACATCTTTAGCTGTACTATAATGACCTTCGATGTCTAGACCCGTGACATTGACAAAATGCGTATTTGTTACACCTATTTTCTGAGCAAGAGTATTCATCTCTTTAACAAAGTTTGCTACACTTCCGGAAGTTGATACAGCGACTGATTGGGTAGCATCTGCTCCACTTGGCAAAATGGATGCATAGACAAGGTCTAGAATAGTATAAGTCTCACCAATATTTAAATGCGCAATAGATGCATCACTTGGTATACCAGCTAGCATCTCTTCGGTAATTTTAACATTTTTAGATAGATCTTGATTTAATTCTAGTGCTGTTATAGTAGTCATAATTTTAGTTAATGATGCAATATTAGTTTTCTTCTCAGCGTTTTTTTCTAGAAGAATTTCATCATCTGTCAAATCATAAATCATGACAATCTCCGAATAGGTTTTAGGTAAATCCAAACCATAAACAGATATGGGAATTAATAATAATATAAATAAAATAATCTTTTTCATCTCTTACACCCTTTTATTATATATAATTATACCACATTAGTTGAAATATTTAATCTTAAATTCAGTCTCATTGTCTTGGGATTCAACACTTATGGTTCCCCCATCATGTTCGATGATGGTTTTTGCTAAAGCTAAACCAATACCAACGCTATCTTTATTACTATTAGTACCCTTATAAAATCTTTCAAATATATGGGGGATTTCCTTTTTAGGAATAGTTTCACCTTTATTATTTATAGAAATAATGCCAAATATACGATTATCTGTTGCTGTAATAGTTACAGTACTATCTGAAGTGGCATGCTCAATACTATTTTTTATAATATTAGTTAATGCTTCTATCTCCCATTTAAAGTCGCCTTTTATTTTCATTGATTTATCACATTTAACCTCAACCTTAACATTTTTTAAGTCACTTAAAGCGGATACATTTCTTACAGATTCCGCAATTAAATCTTTGACATGAATATATTCGCTAGAAAAATTAATAGTGTTTGCATCAAATTTAGATAACTTTAAGATATTTTGCACTAAAAAATTGATATTGTTTATCTCTCTTTTTATATCTCTAATAAAGTCCTCACGAACATCTCTTTTCATATCGGGATCATCAATGATATTATCGAGCATTATACTTATTGAAGTTAAAGGCGTCTTTAATTGGTGTGATATATCCGACAACGAATCTTTAAGTTGGATTTTGTCATTAGAAGAATTGTCAGCGGCTTCCTTAAGCATAACCATAGTTTTATATATTTCATTTTGCAATAAGGATATAGAATTTTACTTGTTCGATAAAATAT
>CAMWQX010000121.1 GCA_947176475.1 uncultured Bacillota bacterium | reverse complement strand
TATATACACAACAATTTAAAAAAATTCATGTAACTTATCTCCCTTCACTAAAATATATTCGACTTATTGCTAAAATACCTTTAATATAATTTGATTTTGTGTAATAATATATATAATGAGTGAAGAATATTTTTAAATTTTAGGTTTAAAATCCTACTATCACTTGCTCCATTTAAAAATAACCTCGATGGTATCGAGGTTTTTATATGTTTTAAAATAATAATTTCTTTTTTTATTTCATATAAACTTTCTTCTTCTCCTTTTCTAATCCTTCACTCTCACTTAATAAATATCCATAGTCATAGTTACTTATTCTTTCTGCTCCTCCTAATTCTGGTAAATCAATTAAGCATAGCACTTTTGTAACTTCTCCACCTAGGCGTTCTACTAACTTAATAATGGCCTCCATTGTTCCTCCAGTTGCCATTAAATCATCAATTATTGCCACTTTTTGTCCAGGCTTTATCGCATCTTTATGAATTTCTAAGATATCTGTTCCATATTCCAAATCATACTCTTGTTGAATAGTTTCCGCTGGCAACTTATTTGGCTTTCTAACTGGAACATATCCTTTATTTAGTTTATAAGCAACAGGAGCAGCAAACATAATTCCTCTTGCTTCTGGACCAACGATAACATCTACATCCTCTGGAGTTTGACTAGCTAGATAATCAATTGCTAAGTGATAAGCAAATGGATCTTTTAAAATAGTTGTAACATCTTTAAAGTTAATTCCAGGTTTTGGATAATCACTTATTCTTCTTAAAGTTAATGACATTTTAAGTTTTACAAGATAATCTATCATTTGCGTATATTCTTCATTATGTGGTAGTAACTCATCACTTCCCATTAAATTAAATAACTCTTCTATACTTACAAAGCAAACATCAGAAACTTCTTCTTTTTGAAGAACAATATCCTCTCTTTTTATATTTTGTCTTGCTATAAATACATCTACGAGTTCATTGCTATCAATATCATCATATTTTAGCCTTTCTGGAACAGTTCCAAAGTATTCCACATTTTCGATATCCAAGTCAACTCCTAATTCTTCTTTAGCTTCTCTAAATACGGCATCTACTGAATTCTCTTTTGTACTTACATGCCCTCCAACTGAAACATCCCATGTATTTGGATATAGTTTTTTATCTGCACATCGACGTTGAAGAAGAATTTCTCCCTCATCATTGATAATCCATAAATGGATTGATCTATGTAGTCTTCCTTCCCTATGAGCAATATCCTTATCAATTGCTCCAATTACTTCTCCCTTTTCATTTAATTCATCAATTATTTCTTTCATATTATTTTCATCCTTCCTTATCTCATAATTAATTTTTTAATCGTTTCTTTTTCTTCATCATCAACTTGTCTTAATGATTGTTCTTCTGCAATCGCATTAATTACTTTTGCAAAGTAATTTGATAAATCAACCTCGTTATACCATCCTTCCCTTTTTACATCCTCTAGAACATAAGTAACATTAGTTGTATATAAAGCATCAAAAACACCTCTTTTATAAGTCTCATTAAATCTTTCGATACTTTCTTCGCCATCTGTAAATAATGGGAATGTTTCCATAATGTCAATTTTCTTAGCTCCCTGCATTTTTAATTTTGATGCAACATCCAAAACCGACTCTCCACTGGCAATCATGTCATCGACAACAATTACATTTTTTCCTGATACATCTTCTCCTAAGTACTTGTGTTCAACTAAAGGATTCTTTCCATTTATCACCTTCGTATAATCTCTTCTCTTATGAAACATTCCCACATCTACTCCTAAGACACTGGCAAATGTTATGGCTCTTGAAACCGCTCCTTTATCTGGTGCTACGACAATCGTTTTTTCTCTTTGAAATTCTTCACTCAGCAAATACTTTCTTAAAAGAACATAAGTTGGTAACAGATTATCAAAAGTAGTATTTCTTAAGGCATTTTGACATGCTGCTGGATTATGAGCATCCATTGTAATGACTCCATCAACACTTCTATTTTCTAAATCAATTAAACCTTCCTTGCAATCAAGTGACTCATAAACATCATTTGGTTTCTTATCTTGTCGTGACTCATATAGTAATGGAGTAACCACATGAATGGATTTTGCTCTTCCATCTACCGCAGAAATAACTCTTTTAATATCTTGGAAGTGATCATCTGGACTTTTCATATACATTCTTCCACGCGAATAGTAACAAGACTCTTCACCGTAGTTACCTACATCTGATAAGATGAATATTTTCTTTCCCACCACATCATCATGTAATGTAGCTTTTCCCTCAGCATTTGAAAATCGATCTAAATGAATATTAATTCTTTTATCAGACGAATCGTCTCTAATGACTTTTAAATGCTCATTTACCAAATTCCCAAACTTTTGGATATTTGGCATTACTATAAGTTTTGGTTCCTTACTCATATCTCTTCCCTCCTTGAGCACCCTCAGTATATAGCTAATTCAACATATTTTTTCAAAAAGTATGTTAACCAATAGTAGAATTTTCTTGCACTTTTTGCATTAGTTAGGTATAGTATTTTTGAGGTGTTATTATGAATCATTACGAACTAGGAAATCATATACATAATCTAAGAGTTACTAGAGGTTTTACCCAAAGAGATGTAGCCGAAAAACTATCTATTTCTGATAAAGCTATATCCAAATGGGAGAACGGAACTTCTCAACCGTCAGTTTACAATTTACAAAAATTAGCTGACATATTTGATATAACTTTGGAAGAATTATTGAAAGTTTCCAAAGAAAATCAAGAGAAGCAAATTACTAAAATCGTCATTACTGGTGGACTTTTATCTGGAAAAAGCACTTGTTGTCAGGAAGTAAAGAAGCATTTTTCTAAAAAAGGTTATAAAGTTGTCATCATTCCATCTATGGAAGCCATCCTAGAAAGTAATGGATTTGCTGATTTTGATAATTATGAAGAACTCTTAAAAAATCATCTAGAGTTTGAAAAAACATTTAATAATCTCATCCAAGCTATGGATGATAATAAAATATTAGTTTTATATGATGGTGCTAGTCTTGATATAAAAAGAATGTGTACCAAAAGAGAATTCACAACCATTTGCAACACCCTAGGCATATCGCCTGAAAGTATACGAAACTCATATGATGCCGTATTCCACTTAAAAAGTATCTCCAAATGGGATACTAAACTTTTTGATAAGTTAAATGATAATAATAATATAGATTCTTCCCTAGCGATTTCTCTTGATGATAAAATTATTGATGCTTGGATTGCTCATGCCAATTATCGAATGATTGATTGTAATGTTTCTATAGAAAACAAGTCTAAGAAACTAATTAATGAAATCGCCAAATTCTTAAATGAAGATGAAAGATTCTATGTTGAAAAGAAATACTTAATTAACATTCCTGATATTTCCTATTTAGATAAATTAGGTGGTTGTAGCAAAGTTAAAATGACTTTAACTTATTTAAATAGTTCATCCGAACAATGTGATATAAAACTTCTCTTACGTGATGAAGATGGTAAAAAATTCTATCAAAAAATCATCAAGGGTAATAATAAAAAAAGTACAATTGCCTTAACTGCTGAAGAATACATTGACGAACTTGATAATAAGATGATTGATCGTAATCCCATTATTAAATATCGATACAGTTTTATATACCATTCCGTTTACTATAAAATCGATATCTTCGAAGACAAAGATTTCTCTATTTTAGAAGTCGATTTACTAAATAGTCATGAAACCATAAAGTTCCCATCCTTTATTAAAGTATTAAAAGATGTAAGTGATGATCCAAATTATAAAAATTATAACCTTAGTAAAAAATAAATCTAATGAATTGAACCCCAAATAGTTCACATAAAAAAAGAACAGGCAAGATTAATTTCTTGTCTGTTTTAATAACCCATTTAATTCTTATCAATTTTTTTAAATTTATAAATTATCGTACTTGGACAAATAGCTGTTTTCTCATCACGCCAAAAATTACTTTCATAGCCATTAAATATTGTCTCTTCTTCTAAAATCTCATCAACATAAAAACCCGCTTTTTTCGCTTCCTGAATCATCGTAGAAATCATTAAATTTTTTTGTGCTAAATTTATTTTAGCAACTCCTTTTATTATAACTTCGCTGTCTTCATTAAAATAAGATTTGCTTACTACAACATTTGAATCCTTCACATCTAAACAGTAATAAAAGGGATGCGTCCAACTTATAATAAGAGATCCACTACAAGATAAATACTTATAGGCATTTTTAAGTGTTTTAGAGATATCTGAAGTATACCCTATACTAAATATCGAAATTACATAATCAAAATAATTATTTGGAACATTTGCTTCTTCTTCCATCGGAGATATAAGAAAATTATTTTTAAATTGTGGCAATATCTTTCTAGCATTAGCAATTTGCTCTTGCGAAATATCAATCCCCCATACATCCGAAGCGCCCTTTTTATATAGATATTCTAATGATTTTCCCTCACCGCATCCAAGATCTAAGACTTTGGCATTTTGCAAATCTTTAAACAAGCCAATCTCTTCTTCGTTTCGTTTTAAAAAAGGTCCATACTCTGGCAATATAGTATTAGAAAAAGGTTTATCAGACTTTACTAATTCATCCCACCCTTGTCTATTCATTTCTATAAAAGAATTATTGTCCATTATTTACCTTCTTTCCCTCACTAAATTATACCACACAACAAAGAGTTTTAAATAAAACTTATATATCTTTTTTGCTTGGTTTTACGCCTAAAGTTACCCCTTTTAATTCTTCACATATTCTAATCGTATTTAAATCTTTTTCTCCTTGAAAATACTTATCTATAAC
>CAMWQX010000120.1 GCA_947176475.1 uncultured Bacillota bacterium | reverse complement strand
ATTAATATTTGTGTCGTAGAATATACCAGATTCTATGATTCTTTAATAAATTTTTTATTATCCTGTTAATACGATACGAAACCCTGCAAATGTAATCGTACCGCCATTTCCTCTACCAAAATTGAACTGACCAGCTAAATCCCCATTATCGTAAAGACCGCTTCGATAGACCCAAGGTCCAGATGAATCGACGATATAAGAAACATCGTCATACCAACTATTGTGCCATCTACTGGCATTATCTCCATCTAAATATTGTTTAAATGGTCCCATTTCTCCCGTGGCATCTCCTAAGATGCGATATTGATATGAATCTGTTTTGCTATTTGCATTATAAATATCAAAATATTTTGAATTATAATTAGACAGTGTTGCCGTCGTAAATCCGCTACTAGCTGGGCTTCCACTCATATAAGATGCCATATATTCATTTGCTCCGCCGGACATATCATATATTCCTGTAATATTACCTGTTGTTGATGCTAGATATCCGACCTCTGTATTATATGATTGATTGTATGTCGAACCATCACCTGATGTACCTGGATAAGTCTGTTGATCTGTATTTAATAATGCACTATATCCTGTTTTAAATGATGAATTATTATTGATATTTATTTCAAACCCTAATCCGTATTTTGAATGTGATAAATAAGCTACTGCACCCCATTCTGTGTTCTTCATCATATGTGAGTCTAATGACCGATTATAATTATATGCTGATAAGAATATGTTATAAACTGTATTATTTCTCCAACTATACACATTTGGTTTTATGATTATCTTTGATGAATCTGAACTATTTACTTGAGCAGATTCTGTAGTTGTTGCTCCTTTGTAGCCCGTTTCAAATTTACCTACCCAAAATCCATTTACTCCGAGTGTTATAAATGCTGGATGGGTCATATATTCTCCATTATTACAATTACCTGTGGCACCACTTGTCATTGGTGTCTTACATGATTTACCTTCAATATCTGTTGTATCTTTAGTATCAAATACAATGTCTATCTCATGAGCATTTTTACTTGCCGTTCCTGTATTCCACAGTTTATATTTGTATTTTGGTATCCAAACAAAATATGATTCTATATCTGATTCCTTTATGGTATCTCCGATTTTATACGTTTGCGATGGAGAGTCATTTAATATTACTGCATTCGCCCACCTTTTTTCTGAATAATTATACCATTCTTCATCATCTTTACTTACCATAGTTACTTTTCCATCATCAGCAAGTGTGACTGGTATAAGTTTACTATTTTCATCTAATTTAGGTGGAGAGGCATTAGATGGATCAGTTGATGTTTCTTTTTCAAAAGATATCTTATATGGATTTGATTCCGTACCTTCTCCTTTCGTTATTAAAAGTTTTGTATCTAAATAGACCACAGGACGTACATATCTTACACTACTTGCAACATTACTGTTTAATACTGCTGTTTCAGCTAAATTAAATACTGAATTGAGAATATCTGTCCTTGAATTTAGCATCCAATAGTTTCCATCTAAATAAAGCCAATCATTTAAATAACAATCATTTTTATTATATTCATCAAGTTTTGTTACCAAACAAACATCTCTTACATTTTTTCCTACTGCGTATCCATAATCACTTGGATAAGATAAACCAACAAAACCGTTCCACACAATTGCTTCATTACTATATACTTGATTCGAACGTTCATAGGTATAAAAGGCTTTAGCTGAATCACTACTAGTCTTAGCTCCTCCGAGATTCCACACAATTTTACTTATCATAGTTTTAGATTCTGCTGTTAACCCTAAACTACTAAAGTCACAATCTATCGTGGTTCCATTTGGTCCAAAATAACAAGTACCGCTTGTTCTATTCCAATACGGACCGCTATTTAAAGTTTTCATAAGTGTTGCCTTTGACCAATCAGCTACGCCATAACTTCCGCTGTTATCCCACGAATAAGCGCCAATCCATTTTGCTCTTATTAGTTTTACTCTCGATGCACTAGTTCCATTGGCATCTTTAACATTATTCATAACACCTATGATTCGCCATAATTCACCATTGAATTCAACATAGTTATTGGGATTTGCTCCGATATAACGTAAATTATTATCTGAGGTTCCATCATATGCTAAATTAGTTGTATCGGTCTTAGCTAAATCTTTTACATAAGTTATGATGTTTTCATTGATGAGTTTGACCCGATTGGAATTGGTTCCTGATCCTCCGCCACCATCTGATATCCCATATAACTCATCTATAGCGCCTTGAACATTGGATGATGATCCTCCACTTTTGGAATTATCATAAGTTACATCAGATGCCTTAATTATAGTTATGGCATATACGCTTGTTATTGATATTACTATCAATACAACTGTATATATGAGTAATTTATTTAATCTTTTTTTCATACTTCTAATTCCTTTCTATTAAATAAAAAGTGTCGTAGAATCAGGTATGTTCTACGATATTTTATCTACGAATTATACCTATATTATTCGAATAAATAATGAAATTTATCATTATTTACTTAAATTTCTTTTTAAATATAAATATTTGTGTCGTAGAACATACCTGATTCTATGATTCTTAAAAAATTTGTTTTTTTATCCTGTTAATACGAGACGAGATGAAACGTCTGATTTTGTATTACCTGTTCTTATGTGAATAGAGAACTGACTTGCAATTTGCCCGTGATTATAAACACCACCTCTATCAAACCAAGGATTACTTGGTTCAATAAAATCAAAGAAATCGCCATACCAACTATTATGCCATCTCATTGCTCCGTCTCCATCGGCATAATTGAAAATTGGTCCCATTTCAATTGTAGCATCTCCAAGAATTCTATAGTTATATGCTGTTCTTGAACTCTTTGAATTATAAACATCAAAATACTTTGAATTATAATTACTTATTGTTGATGCAGTAAATCCACTTCCACCAAATTGTCCATCTATGTAAGCAGCCATGATTTCATGTGATCCACCAGACATATCATATATTCCTGTGATATTTCCAGTTGTTGATGCCAAATGACCAATTGAGGTATTGTATAGCTGATTATAAGATGATCCCTCTCCATAGGTACCAGGAAATGTATGTTGATCAGTTGTTAACAACGCACTGTACCCTGTTTTAAAGGATGAGTTATTATTAATGTTTATATTCTTATTTATACCATACATTGAATGAGAAAGAATTGCTACAGCACCCCACTCGGTATTCTTTATCATATGAGAATCTAAAGACCTCTCATAGTTATAAGCACTTACAAAGAAGTTATAAACTGTGTTACCTCGCCATGAATATACGTTTGGCTTTATGATTATCTTCGATGAATCAGAACTACTTACTTGAGATGTAGCTATTGATGTTGCACCTCTATAGCCTGTTTCAAATTTACCTACCCAGAATCCATTTACTCCAAGTGATATAAATGCTGGATGCGTCATATATTCTCCATTGTTACAATTACCAGTAGCACCTGAAGTCATTGGTGTCTTACATGATTTTCCTTCAACATCTGCTGTATCTTTAGTATCGAATACAATATCTATTTCATGAGAACCTTTACTTGCTGTTCCTGTATTCCAAAGCCGATATTTATACTTGGGAATCCACACGAAGTATGATTCTATATCTGCCTCTTTTATTGTATCGCCAACTTTATATGTTTGAGATGGAGAATCATTTAAGATTACTGCATTTGCCCATCTCTTTTCAGAATAGTTATACCAATCTAAATCATCTTCGCTTACCATTGTTACTTTACCATCATCAGCAAGTGTGACTGGAATGAGTTTTCCATTAGCATCTATTTTAGGTGGCGATGCATTGGATATATCTTGTGATGCTTCTTTTTCAAAAGATATCTTATACGGATTTGTTTCTGTTCCTTCTCCTTTTGTAATATATAGTTTTGTATCAAGATATACGACTGGTCTGAAATCTGTAGTGGCAGTATCAGTCCATATTGATGGAACAGATCCAATTCCTGCTACAAAATATACGTGAGTTGACTGTGTTGAAAAAGGTGTAAGAGTCCATTGATTAGCTTTTATGTGAAGCCAGTCATTTGTATAACACTCCTTGTCACCATATGCACTTAAATTACTAGATAAACAAGTGTTCCTAATATTTTGACCAACAGCATAGCCATAATCACTTGGATATATTAATCCCACACGTCCTGTCCACGTAGTTGGCATTCCAGAATATACATTATTTGATCTTTCGGCTGTATAGAAGCTAGAAGCATTAGCATGGGCTGTATTGTATCCACCCAAGTTCCAAACTACACTGCTTATCATTGTCTTTGATGAATTTATTAATCCAGTTTCACTATATGAATTACTTCTATTATAATAATCGCCATTGTTAAGTGTTTTTTGAAGAGAGGCATTACTCCAGTTATTAGTTTTACTAGTGTCCCACGATTTTTGACGAATTGGCTCATTTCTTGCAAGTTTTATTCTTGAAGCACTGGCCCCGCTTGAATCTTTAACATTATTCATGACACCGATGATTCGCCATAACTCCCCATTGAATTCTACATAGTTATTTGGGTCAGCACCAATATATCTTAAATTATTATCTTTTGTTCCATCATATGCTAGATTTGTTGTATCGGTCTTAGCTAAATCTTTTACATAGGTTATGATATTTTCATTAATTAGTTTGACCTGGTTGGAATTGCTTCCTGATCCACCACTATCGGATATACCATATAACTCATCTATGGCTCCTTGAACATTAGGTGATGAACCTCCACTTTTGGAGTTATCATAGGTTACATCGGATGCTTTAATGATCGTAACAGCATAAACAGTAGTTATGGATATAACTACTATAAAT
>CAMWQX010000119.1 GCA_947176475.1 uncultured Bacillota bacterium | reverse complement strand
TAATAGTTGTATATTTTAGCAAATCTAGTAAAATATACAACAAGAAAGGCTGAATCTTATGAAAGTAATATTTTTAGACCTTGATGGTGTTGTAAATGATGCAGATTCTCACGGACTATTAATTAAAGAAGAATATGTCGAGGAATTAAAAAAACTCATTGTTGCTACGCATGCTAAAGTTGTCATAACTTCAAGACAAAGAGATAATGCCTTAATAAAAAATTCATCTGACTTAGAAGGTTCTTACTGTTATAACCACTATATCAAACCCTTACTTGAAATGGGGGTAGAAGTATATGGTTATACTCCTAGAATAAAATGTGAAAAAGAAGAAAAGGAAAGAGAATTAGAAATTGAAAAGTATCTAGAAGCCCACCCGGAAATTGAAGAATATGTCATCATTGAAGATGATTATGTTATGGAACGTTTATATGATCATCAAGTATTTATTGAATACAGTGATGGATTCACATCAAGATATTTAGAACCTGCTATTCGTATCTTAAATGGTGAACTAGGATTCTATCCACCTGAGTATGACCGAAGTGAAACATTTGATGAACGTATAAGACGTCTATTTCCATCTCTTTTTGTTAATCCTGAGTTAGAAGATGCGAAAGAAATCGAAGAAGATATTCATCATATGTTTGAAGATTTTGAATTACCTGAAACTAGAACCTTGGATGAATTATCTAAAGAACTTTTAAAAACTATATCAAAATAATTCCTTTCTAAAAAGGAATAATCTATTACCTTTTTTTAATTTTTACCATATGGTATAATCAAATAAGAATAGGAGTGAACTTATGGAACTTGAAAATGATGATTTAGAAATGTTACACTTCTTTTGTTTTTATTTAATTCACGATTATAAAAAAGGGGAATTTGGCGCTCCTAACTTTAAATTTGTCTTTACTGAAAAAGATACGGAGATAATCATCAACTATTTAGAAAGTTTAAAAAGAGAAGGACAAGACCTTTCTTCGAGTTTAAAAACTAATATTGAGAATCGTGATATTCCCGTATCTCAAATAGAAGAAACCATTAATTTAATAAACGAAGTAGATGATGAATATAAAGAAGGAGGAAGCGAAGATGCTTTATACATCGAAGTTCCTGACTATAAAGAGTTCTTTAAATCATTAAATAAATTAATGAAGACTTATGAAGAAAACTTCCATTATAATATCGTTAATGCAACATCTATACTTCGCTCTCTTTGGCTTCGCATGAGTCCCATGGATATGTCCAATATTTTAGACTTTATAGATAGACAGATCGAATTCATTAAAAATGATTATAAATTACCAACAAGACCAACTTTATTTAAAACCATTGGCAATTTGGAAATATGTTATTTTAATAATGGTAATCAAGAATGGTTTGAAACAAATCGTCACATAAGACCACTCATTAGAAGATCCGTGGGTGAGTATTACCATCCCCATTTTGAAGAAGTAACCAAAAATTATGAAAGTTATTATCTTCCTGCTATCCATTGTGGTTTCATTAAGGAAAATGAAATTCCAACATGTTATGTCTATGGAATTCAACAGCTAGGAAGTTATAGTAAAGATCCTGTTATAAAAAACATAACCCAAGAAGAACGAAAAAGACTAAGAAATAAATACGTTTCACCAGATTTTATTATCTCTCTCAAAATACTTGTTGATATTTTAAGAGAGAAGGGAATAACGACTATTAAAGTTCCCTTACTTCAAGTATATAATTATGACTATCATCAAAATGCTTCAAATGAAGTACACGAAAAATTGGCTAGTTATACACCAGATAAACTACGTGATTTAGAAGAAATGAATGCTTCGTTTGATGAATTTATAGCCTATAATGAAGCAAAAGCCCAAGAAAGTAGATTCTATGAAAAAGAAGATTTAATCAGTGCTAACAAAACAGAAAGACTCGTTTATACTTTTTATCTTCTTGCGGAAAAATATGATGATATTGAAATAATAACGGAACCATTTATTGAAAGTGATCATCTAATTTGCAAGATTAAATATGCCAAGGAAAATAAACCGCATTTATAATTATTTAGAATAAAACACATATAATTTATTGGTGATTATATGTTTAAAATGCCTGATGCTATGAAAGCGGCATCAACCCTTGGAGTAACCTTTGATAAATTTACTCCTGAAGAATTTTTAGATGGTATAAATATTGAATTAGAGCATGGCACCATTGATGCAACTACCAATGTCACGAATGACGATTTGATAATAACAGCTAAAATCGCTTTAGCTCATTTAAATGAACATCCCAATTACTACAATAGGGAATATGGATTAAGATGTTTTGAAGAATTTTTAGAAAGTAAAAAGAATAAGGAGAATTATTGTAAATAATTTTTCTTTTTTTATGAAACACTATTGACAATTGAATGACTGTTCAACTATAATTAACATAGTTGAATCAATATTCAACTAATATCATAAAATATTAATGGAGGTTATTTATGTCGAGAAACGAATTTTCATGTGATTGTAATGTTATTCATCAAAGTGTTGTTGATGATGTATTAAGTAGTATGCCCAATGAAAATACTTTTAATCATTTGGCTGATCTATTTAAACTAATAGGAGATACAACAAGGTGCCGTATTCTTTTTGCCCTTGATCATGACGAGATGTGTGTATGTGACTTAGCCAATGTTTTAAATATGACTAAATCATCTATCTCTCATCAACTTGCCGTTCTAAGAAGAAGTGGCATAGTTAAGTGCCGTAAAAGTGGTAAGGAAGTTTACTATACTTTAGATGATGACCATATTGTCAAATTATTTGAAATTGGTTTAGAGCATATTAACCACAAAGCATAAAAAAGAAAGGAAGTATAAAAATGGAAAAATTAAAATTTAAAATTGAGGGGTTAGATTGTGCCAACTGTGCCAATGAATTAGAGGAAAGCATAAATGCCTTAGATGATGTTACATCAGCATCTATTAGCTTCATGACCGAAAGAATGGTTGTTGAAACCGAAACCTCTGATAAAAATAAATTAATTGAAGATATTAAAAAAGTAATAAAAAAATCTGAACCGGATGTAACTATCACTTTAAAGTAGGTGACTCATGAAAAAAAGACTTATAAGAATAATTATATCTTTTATCATTTTTATTATCGCCAATCTTTTATCATCGAGTTTCGAAATAATAAGTGCATCTCTTTTCGTAATCAGTTATCTTATTGTTGGTTATGATATCTTAAAAAAAGCTTTCCGCAATATTATTCGAGGCAAAATATTTGATGAGAACTTTTTAATGGCTTTAGCAACTATTGGAGCTTTTGCCATTAAAGAATTTCCTGAAGCTGTCGCCGTAATGCTTTTTTATCAAGTCGGGGAATTATTTCAAAGTTATGCCGTTGATAAATCGCGCAAATCTATATCTAGTTTGATGGATATCCGCCCTGACTATGCTAATGTTTATCGTGATAAAGAAATTGAACGTGTCGCTCCTGATGATGTTAATATTGGTGAAATCATTATTGTTAAACCAGGAGAAAAGATTCCTTTAGATGGCAAAGTTGTTGAAGGGGAGTCTTTGCTTGATACCAAAGCTTTAACAGGAGAATCTGTACCGCGTCATGCAACTATTGGAGATCGTGTTTTAAGCGGATGTATAAATGTCGATGGTGTGATTAAAATAGAAGTAGAAAAAGAATTTGATGAATCAACCGTTAGTAAGATTTTAGAATTAGTGGAAAATGCTAGTAACCGAAAATCTAAGTCTGAAAACTTTATTACTAAATTTGCTAAAGTTTATACGCCGGTAGTTGTCATGATAGCTGTTATCTTAGCATTTGTACCACCAATAATTGTTGGTTTCTCAAACTTCAGTGATTGGCTATATCGGGCTTTATCCTTTTTAGTAGTATCTTGTCCATGTGCTTTAGTTATCTCAATTCCTTTGTCATTCTTTGGCGGAATTGGTGCTGCTAGTCGCATGGGAGTTTTAGTAAAAGGAAGTAACTATTTAGAAAAACTAGCTAAAACTGAAATGATTGTATGTGATAAAACTGGAACTTTAACTAAAGGAATATTTGAAGTTCAAAAGATTGATGCCATTGGTTATTCTGATGAAGAGTTAATAAAACTAGCATCACATGCTGAATGCTTTTCCAACCATCCTATATCTTTATCCTTAAAAAAATCCTATGGTAAAGATATAAATGATTCCATAGTTTCTAAGACACAAGAAGTATCTGGTCAAGGAGTTATTGCTAAAGTTGATGGTAAAGAAGTCCTAGTTGGTAATGAATTACTAATGAAAAATAAGAAGATTAAATACAAAAAAAATAATGATGTAGGTACTATTATTTATGTAGCCATAGATAAAAAGTTTGCGGGATCGATTCTAATTTCTGATGAAATTAAAGAAGATTCTTACTTAGCAATCGCATCTCTAAAAAAAGAGTCAATAGATAAATTCATTATGTTAACAGGAGATCGCAAATCTATTGCCGAAGATGTTGCCAAAAAGCTCAATATTGACGAATACTATGCCGAATTATTACCAGCTGATAAAGTATCTAAAGTAGAAGAACTTATGCAAAATAAGAAAGAGAATCAAAATTTGATATTTGTCGGTGATGGTATAAACGATGCACCTGTTCTTGCTGTATCTGATATCGGAGTTGCTATGGGTGCCCTAGGAAGTGATGCCGCCATCGAAGCAGCCGACATTGTCTTAATGACTGATGAATTATCTAAAATATCTAAGACCATTCATATTGCAAAGAAGACTATTAGAATTGTCAAAGAAAATATCGCCTTTGCCATTGCTATAAAGGTTGGCGTCCTAATCTTAAGTGCCTTAGGTATATCAACAATGTGGGAAGCTGTATTTGCCGATGTTGGAGTATCGGTTCTTGCAATATTG
>CAMWQX010000118.1 GCA_947176475.1 uncultured Bacillota bacterium | reverse complement strand
ATTATGGTTACCAAATATTCCCGATGTTATATTTTTACACGAAATAAAAAAAAGATATAACTATAAACCTCAAAATTTCAACATGAATACAGTAATTGGCGAATATGATAATCCAGCATTACAAAAACAAGATATTTTAAAAATTAATTTAGGAGAGAATACTGTTATATACGGAGAATCAGGATCTGGTAAAGAAAATTTGATATCTTCTATTTTATGGTCAAATATCACAGAGCATACCCCTCAAGAGGTAAATTACTATTTGATAGATTTTGGCGCAGAAACTCTTAGAATGTTTGCTAAATTTCCCCATGTTGGAGAAGTTGCTTTTGCCGACAATGTTGATATTGTCGCCGGAATCTTAGACATGATAAGTGAAGAAATAGATAATCGAAAAGAGTTATTTGCAGAGTATAATGGTAACTATGCCAGTTATCTAAAAGAAAGTGGAAAGATGCTTCCAAGATGGATAGTTGTCATAAACGCTTGGGATGTCTTCCAAGAAAATTTAGGAAAAATAGTTGATTACGTTACAATGATGTTCCGAGATGGTGTAAAATATGGTATAAGTTTTATCATATCTACATCATCTCATCAAGCAGTAAGGCAGAAGACACAAACCCTGTTTAAAAACAAACTAGTACTTCATCAACCAGAGGATACCAACTATAGGACTATAACTAACTGTCCTAAGGGACTAATTCCCAAAAATGCTTTTTCAAGAGGAATTACTCAAATAGAGGATGGAACATTCTGTGAATTTCAAGGAGCTATGATAGCAGAACAAAGCCAAATAAATATGTTAGTTAGAAAAAATGCTGAAAACTTTGCAAATTACTACAAATATAGAGCAAAGTCGTTGCCTAAGATTCCTAACAATGTATCAAGTAATGAATTAGAAAAATATATTACTGACTTATCTAATGTTCCTATTGGATATAATTTCCATGAAAAGGATATATCTAAATTTAATTTCTTAAAAGAAAAAATCTTCTCAATATGTGTTGATGATTTTAAGACTACAATGGGCTCTCTATATGGATTGATCAATATTTTATCAAAAGTGCCGGGAACAAAGGTAAGGGTATTTGATTTTGATAATATCTATAAAGGTTCAAATCTAGATATAAGGTATTTCAATGAAAAATTAGATGCCACAGTAGTAGCGCTAGAAAATGACTTAAAAAGTAGAACAATTAACCAGGATCATGGTATAACAATTATTTTAGGTGCAGGTGTAATGAAGACCAAACTTAAAGATGTTGGAAGAGAGCATCTTAACAACTATCTTAATATAATTCATCAAGCCAATAAATCTACAATAATACTAGTAGATACTTATGAAAGAATGAAGAGATTAAAAATGGAACCATGGTATAGCAAAATCAATACCAGTTATGGAATTTGGTTAGGAAAAGAAATTAAAAATCAAAATCTTTTCAATGTTAAGCCAATAACTATGGAAGACAGAAAATTAGATTATGAAGGAATTGGTTTCGTAATAGAAGATTCTAATTATGCACTAATTAAGACAGTTTTGGACGGTGATGATTAATGGATTATAAAGTATTAGTAACAATTTTTGTTCCTGAAATAGAACAAAGTTATGAATTTTACATTCCCGTAAACAAGCATATTGAAGTTATTATAAAAATAATAAATGCGGCAATTAACGAAATTGTATTTAATCAATTTCCCATAAAAGATACATTACAATTGTGTAATCGTCGAACTGGCCAGATATATGATAATGGATATTATGTTAGAAACACCGATATAAGAAACGGGACACAATTAGTGTTATTTTAGTGTACACCCAATGTAAAAAAGGTTTACAAAAAAAAGACTATATGAAATAATTAAACTAGAGTAAGGCAACTAAAGAATTTACTCTAGTTTATTTTTTCGAAAGGGGAAGTTATTTTGCAAATAGAAGGAATTAGAACTTCTGAAGCTAGAACATCTATATTAACATCATCAGATTCAGCTCAGACCATCAAAGAAACTCAACTAGAAAATTTTATTTTAGAGTTGACTAATGATATTGATAATATTAGTTCTATGTTAGATAATATCGAATCCATAATGTATGATACCAAAGATCACTTTAAGGGTGATGTTGCAAATGCTTTATATGAAAAATTCGAATTTTATCAAAAACAAATACAAGTTTTTAAGCAAAATCTTAATAGTTACTCAGATGATTTAATAACGATTAAGAATAGTATGACTTCAAATGATTCTAATATTCAAAATGCATGGACTGCTTTTATCGAAGGAATAGAATCTGAAGCCAATAGAATAAATAATAGTTAAGGAGGAAAATTTTATGGCACAATTAAATATTGAACAAGCTTCTGTCGGATATGACGTACAAGGAATTCAAGAATTTCTTAACAATCTTAATTTAAATGTAATTGATGCGTTAACTCAAAAAATTAATGATTCAATGTCTACACTAAGAGAAGCAACAGATGAGGTATGGGTTGGACAAGCAGCCGATGCTTTTAAAGCAAAATTAGAAAGAGATAGCAGAACAATGATTGAAACCTTAAATGGTATCGAAGATGATGTAAGAGGACAATTTGCTCAAATTGCAAAAAATGTTGATAATTATGATCAAGCTCTTGCTGATGATATCTCATCTATGGAATAGGAGGAATAGAAAATGTCAATTAAAAATCTTGCAGGCAACGTTGTAAGCAACGTTAGACACACTTTAGAAGGTGGAATTCAAGGAATAAGCGCTCGTTTACAAAATTTATTAGGAGGAGCAACAGCAAATCTTCAAACATTATGGGATGGTGGATTTGTTGGTATTAACGAAAATCCTGAGACATTAGTAAATGCGCTAACTACATATATAAATGAACTTCAACAAATTGTTGATGGATTTAAAGAAGATGCTGTTATAGAAGGAGCATTACAAGGTGATGCCAAAGTAGCTGCACAACAATATGTTAAAGCTATTAAGAGTTTATTAGACGCATATACTACTACTTATAAAAGCTTTATAGATCTTCTAGAAAATAAAGCAGTAGTAAGTATGAAGAGTGGCGATGTAGAGAATGCTCAATCAATTATGAGTGATGCTCAAGATATCATTCAAGATGCAAACAACATCAGAATAGATTAATTTTTTAAATAGAGGAGGGGTTTCAACATGGCTCTAAAAGATCAACTACAAAGGGAATTATCACAATATGATACTTTAAAAACTAAATTAAACAATTGTAATAATTACCTTTCTAAGGCTAATTCCGAAATAATCAACATAAAAAGCACTGTTGATGCTAATTATCAAATTAATGATGATGGAAGCATTATTTCCGAAAAAGCTGATGGACTTTCAAAGAAAACTGCTGAAACCTCTAACTATCTAAAAAATAGTGTAATCCCTGCTATAGATGCAAAACAAAATCAAATTAGAGAACAAATCAGGCAAATTGAAAGGGAAGAAGAGGAAGAACGTGAACGAGAAGAAAGAGCACGTTCTTCTTATAATTCTTACAATACTTATCGTTCTTATAGGTGGTAATTATGAATAAAGGATTAGAGATAGATACAACAATATTAAATGATTCATCACCCGACTTATGAAATGACCTGGCAGAAATAGAAATAGAGATTAATAATTTTTTTAAGAAACTTAATAGTATACCAGAATCAGGAGAATGGACAGGACCTAATGCCGAAAAATATGCCAATCTTGTTATTCAAGATAAAGAGGATTATCTTTCTTACATTGAAGGATTAAAAGAATTAGCTCAACAAATGAAAGATTTTAGTGAAAATACGGAAAATGCTATCAATCAAAGTCAAAGTGAATTTGCTCTTTCTTCATCATTTGGGTATAATTCATCTTCTAATTTTACGGGCAATAAAAAAGCGCAAAATAATATAAACTTTGGCAAGGGACACACTCCGTACAATCAAGGATATAGTAGTAGTCCCCAACAATCTGTTACTCAATCTAACACTACCTTAAATAATAACACAAGTAGTCAAACATCAACCGATATTAATTTAGATAAATATGAGCAATCCATTCATACTAAGAAGAATGCCTCAAATGATACAGTAAGTACAGCAGGTCAAATAACGACTGACAACCAAAAGTATTCCATTGTTCCTGATGCCGAATATAAAGGAGAAAGAGGAACGATATCGGAAAGTGATTATAATTTGCTAATCGCTCAAGTTTCAGGAGAATCGGCAAATAGTCCCGATGATATGTTAGGCGTTACGTCAACAGTATTAAACCGACTAGAAGCAGGAAATGGCTTCGGTGACTCTGTAAATGATGTTTTAGAAAAGGGATACTTCCCATGGGGAAGAACATATGAAAACTATGTTGAAGGCGGAAAATACTACAATACCGATTGGGGTCAGGAAAAGTTAGCTCAAGTAACTGAAGTTGTTAATGATGCATTAAACGGAGTAAGAAATATAAACGGAGATGTTTATTACTACTCTGGTAATGGCGAATATAATAAATTCTCTGATAAGGCATAGATGGAAAAGTATAGATTAGTTGAAAAAATTGATGATAACTATAGTGTTATAGAACTCATAGATAATCAAAACAATATAATACGTGTACTAAAATCTCAAAATTCAAATCAGTCGGCAACATACACAGATGAAAGAAAATATCAATTATATGATATGTTCTCAAATCTTTATGACATCACTGCAACCTTCAAAAACGACGTATCAAAAGTATTAATGTTAGGGGGAGGCGGATTTTCATACGCAAAATATTATATAAGTAAATATAGCAATAAAACGATGGATGTTGTTGAAATTGATAAAAGAATAATTGAGGTTGCAAAGAAATACTTTTATCTTGAAGATTTATACAATGAATATGATAAAAATCAAAACAGATTAAAAATATTCAAT
>CAMWQX010000117.1 GCA_947176475.1 uncultured Bacillota bacterium | reverse complement strand
GTCTAAAACATTAGAAAATTCGATATTTTTCCATTCGTTATGATAAAAATCAATTAAGTCAGCTATGGGAGATTCAAAACGGGAATTACGCCAACTAGTTAAATATAAGTGATCATTATAAATAGCGTGGTCAAGGCGAACATTACCATGTATCAAGGATACTCGTTCTTTGCTTTTATTTTTTACCAAATTATACCAGTTATCTAGTTCTCTTTTGCAAAATGCTAGACATTCAGTTAATTTAGTATAATTACTCAAATAAAGTATTTCACTTGGAGAAGGGAAATCGGTATATTCTATCCCGCTGATAATTGCTTTATGATATTCCGATAAGTAATTTATATATCCTAGTAAGTCATCATAAATTTTCTTATGTTTGTCGTGATTAACCTCTTTATTATAAGAGGTTTTATTATGTAATAATGCAAGAGATACAGCAACATCTGATGCTAATTGATCAGAATTTAAACTAAAATTTTTTATATAGGGATATTTATTTTTTTCACCATTGCGTTCAAGAATGGATATAAAACCGTGGTAATCTCGCGAGTTAAGATAATTTTCAAGATCCTTTAAATCTCTTTCTTCTTTTATAACATATTCATTATCGAAGATGGCAATATGCCCTCTTTTTTCAATTCTCGTCATTAGATGATGGGATAATTATTTTCATACCACTAGTAATATTATCGACATTATTGTAGCTTTTTAAAATTTCTACTGATACTTTAAATTTATCGGCTACAGAATTTAGAGTATCATAATCCGTACAAATATAGACATGATAAGTTATGTATTCATCTTCTCTTTCGTTTATATTATTAATGATGGTATTGGTAACAGATACATCTGATGTACTTTCGATTTCTTCGTTTATTTCTATATTTTCCACTCTTTCTTCCTCTTCATTTATTTTGTTTTCATCGCTCACTGTTGGAGTTTCTTCTACTTCTTCAGGAATAATTCGCTCTTCTGATAGATATTCCGTTACTTTCTCTTCGTCATCTTGTTCTTCATTTAAATCAACGATTTCTACTTCGTGTTCCTCTAAGAAACGATCAAATTCTTCTTTGGTAGTTATCTCTTGTTCAACATCATAGGTTATTTCATATTCTATTTCGACATTTAAGTTGTTTTCATCAGTTGTATAAGTAAAGTCGATGACATTTAAGTTTACGCTATCTTTAAGACAATTGTCTCTTAACGGATACTCAAATGGTAATTTGAATGAATAATTATCTTGATTTATTGATAATTCATGAGTGCGGTAGCTTCCTTCAATTAAGAAAGTTCCATCAACATTATTTTCTACTACTTCATAGTTACATTCTAAGCTAATACTAGTTATCTCAGCGATATTGTTTTTAAATGCGCAAGATTCTTTGAATTTACATTGTTCTTTCATTGTATACACTTTCCTTTCAATAGAAGTATATGAAAGTAAAAAAACATAAATGACTATTTATGTTTTTTAAATAATATATTAAATATCTCTTCGTAGTTTTTAACGGTTATTATTTCGATCTTATCTTTAATTTTGTCAGGAACATAAAGCAAATCATTTTTATTTTCAAGGGGTATAAATACGCGCTTATATCCATTATTATAGGCTCCAATGATTTTTTCTTTAACACTTCCGACTTTTGATATATCCCCGTGGAGAGTTATTTCGCCTGTAAAGCAAGTAGTATTATCGATTCTTTTATCTAATAAAAGAGATAGTATTGACGTTGCTATGGCAATTCCGCCGCTTGTTCCATCCTTTTTTATACCATATTGTAAAGCATTAATACATATGGTGTTGTTCTCAATAAGATTTTTATCTAAATTATAATGTTCGATTTTACTCAAACAATAGTGATATGCAATATTAGCAGATTCTTTAAGAGAGTCTTGAACATTTCCGGTAATTTTTATACCCTTTTCTCCTGGCAATAAAATTGATTCAAGAGATATAATGACGCCTCCATATTGCGTGACACCTAAAGTATTTACAGATCCGGGATAATTTGTAGCCTTTAAGTTATTGTCATATTTTTCGGGTCCTAGAATATCTTTGATATTTTCCCATTTTACGATTTTGTTTTTGAATTCTTTAATAATAATATTACGGAAAATTTTCTCAATAATTCTTCTTAATTCACGAACACCAGATTCTTTGGTATAGTAATTAATTATTTTTAATATATCGTCATCACTAATCTTATATTTTTCTAAATTGTATTCTTCTTCGATAGAAGGTATTATATATTTTTTTGCTATATCAATTTTTTCAAATTCAGTATAAGAATTTATTTCAATAATTTCTAATCTATCTAATAGAGCTGATGGTATGCTTTGAATATCATTCGCTGTTAGAATAAATAATACTTTAGATAAATCAAAATGTTCTTCAATATAATTATCTGTAAAATTTTTATTTTGATTAGGATCTAAAATATCTAATAATACAGCTGATGGGTCACCTTTAAAGTCACTGATAATTTTATCAACTTCATCAATTAACATGACAGGATTAGCTGTGCCACATTTCTTTAGTCCTTGAATTATTTTCCCGGGAGATGAACCTAAATAAGTTCTTTTATGGCCAGTTAATTCTGTAGAATCATTTAATCCTCCAACGCTTATTTTATAAAATTCTTTATTAAGGGCTTGACTGATAGAGATCCCAAGAGTTGTCTTACCTACGCCAGGTGGACCTACTAGACATAGTATTGGCGCATTGATGTTGCGTGCATTCTTTTTAATAGCAATATATTCTAAAATTCGTTGCTTTACTTCTTCTAGTCCATAGTGAGTATTATCCAAACTTTTCTTTATCTTAGTTAAGTTAGATTCATCCTTAGAATAATTTTTCCACGGCAAAGAAATTAAGGTATCTAAATAATTACGTGTAACTGAGGAATCAGGGTTAGTTTCGCTAGTATAAGCATACTTCTTTATTTCATCAAATAATTTGTCTTTTATCTTGCGATCAATATTTAGAGCACTTACCTTTTCGTTATAAAGAGAAACTTCTGTTTGCTTATCGGCTACTAATCCTAATTCTTCATTAAGTTTTCCAATTTTCTGTTTTATTATTAATTCTTTTTGTTCTCTATCAAATGATTCTCTTATTTCATCTTCAATTTTTGATTCAATATTTATTACTTCTAGTTCAACATTAATGTCTTTAATTAAATCATTAGCACGAACTAAGTAGTCAAATTCATTCATATATTGAACTTTTTTATGAATATCAAATGGTAAATAGTTAGTTACAACATCGGTTAACATATCCAAATCAGTCATATTAGCTATAGTATTAGTTACACTATTAGAGGCAGCTGGATTTATTAACATATATTTATCTAATACCGCTTTTAAAGTTCTTAGTATAGCCGTTTCTTCGGCAGCATCAGAATCATCAATATAAATACGTTTTACAGTACTTTCTAATATTTCGGGTTCGATAGCATGATTGCGGTATTCGTGAACCTTTACTCTATTTAATCCGGATAATACAACGCGATAATTTCCGTTAGGTAAGATTATTTTAGATTTTATCTTAGTAAGAGTTCCAACAGTTGGCAAATCCGATTCAGTTGGTGATGATTCCAAAGTATTAATAGGACATATGACAAGAAGTTTATTATTGTAAAACTTTTCCGATAAATCCATTATTTTTTTACTTAAGTCTATATTTAGTTCTACACGAGCTTCTTGATATGGAAGTAGAACAAGTTTTCTTAAAAGTAATACTGGTAAGTTTTCTTTCATGTCATACCTCCCTCAAGATTTGTTTTTTATTATAGTTATTTTTAGACGATTTGTAAAGAAAAAAATGCATTAAAATGCATTCTTAAAATTTACATATTTCTTTAAATGGACAATTTTGGCATTCGGGATTCCTACTAGTACAATGATGACGACCAAAAAGAAGAAGCTGATGATGCAGTCTTAAATAACTTTCATCTTCAAAAAAAGCACATAATTTCTTTTCCACTTCTAAAACATCATCATTAATATCGGCTAACCCTAATCGCTTAGCTACCCTTTCAACATGTGTATCAACGGCAAAAGCTTGTTCTTCAAAGAGATTTGATAATAAAACATTTGTCGTTTTTCGCCCAACTCCTGGTAGACTTTCTAAAAATTCACGATTATTTGGAACTATGCCATTATATTCGCTAACTAACCTACGAGCAATTTCTTTGATATATCCACTTTTTTTATTCATATTGCCACAAGGACGAATAATATTACAAATATCTTCTTGGTTAGCATCGACAAGAGAAAAGATATCATATTTTTCAAATAATTTAGGTGTTACTTGGTTAACACGCTCATCTGTGCATTGGGCAGATAACATAACCGCAATTAATAATTCATAATCTTTTTTGTAGTTTAAAGAACATTTAGGGTCAGGGATTATTTCGTCTAAGATGTGGATTATTTTAGTCTTGTCCATCTTCTAACCAATCATATTCAAAAAGGTCTGTAAGTAAATTTTCATCTTTTTCAGCTTTTTGATTTTTATTTATATCTTCTTTTGTTTTATATCCCTTTTCCTGCCATGATAATAATATCTTTGTTATATATCTTAAACTTTTAACACCGTTGTAAGTTGATTCCTTTAATGCCTCTATGATTAAGCTTTCATCAATTCCTTGATTTAACCAATCATTTATTAGTTCAAATTCGATAGGAGTTAATGGACGGCCATATTCACTTTCAAATACATCAAAAAGATTCTCTTTTTGCGATTCTTGATGACTTTTGGTAATTTCACTTGTAACATGTTTGAATATATTATCTAAACTTATTATCTCACTACGGGTGCCATCACGCATTTTGATGACTTCCACACTGATTAGATTTATACCCATTAAACGGGTAAATGCTTCCATTATCTCTTCTTCTGTTAGATAT
>CAMWQX010000116.1 GCA_947176475.1 uncultured Bacillota bacterium | reverse complement strand
GCTAAAATACAGTCTTAATTAAGAAGGGTTAGTATGGATAAGTTAGATTATAAGATAGTATATGGTGGATATAAGGGTATTGCACTTGATGGTTTTAGTATTAAGAGTTTAAATGTATTAAGGAATACTTTAAGTAAGTTACCTATTGATTCTAAAGTTATTAATGAGACTTATGCTTCTTTAGATAATATGTCTTTAGATGAGATTAGATCTTTAACGAAGAAGTTTTGTCGTGATTATTTATCTATAAGAGATGTATATTATTTAAATCATGAAGAAGCTAAAAAGCAATTTGATTATATTTCAGATAGTAATACTGGTGAAGAGTTTTATGGTAAGATTAATGCTTTATTGAAACCAATGTCACCATTTGATTTAGATATTCATTTAGTTGATAGTATTTTATTAGTTGGTAAAGTACATAAACCGCTTATTATAAGTCCAGAGGCATTAGATACGGATATTAGAAAAATATATTATGAATATATTGAGTTAGGAAGAAACTTAAATTTATTATCTGTTCCTACTTATGCACATGAGATAGTGCATATGGAAGTAGATCAAAATATAGGTGGTGTTGAGGATCTTTTAAATCGAGAGGTTTTAAGTATCTTTTTAGAAAAGGTAGCTGCACTTAATGTGGATAGTAGTGGTAAGGTACTTAAGTTAAGTGAACGTATTAGATTATATGATTTAATAGTTTATTTAAAGGTTCTTATGCTGCCAGAGAAGCTAGTGGGAATGGATAAGAGAATAGATAGTTTAATGTATTTGAAATCAACATTGATAGCAGAGAAGTTATTTGATATGTATATGAGTGAGAGAAAAGAGAAAGATAGAGATAAATATATTGATGATGTTAATGCGATAATAGAAGGTAAGATGACGGTAGAAGAGATGATTAGTAAGAGACGTATAACAATAGCACAGTGTCAAGATTATGGATTATTTTTAAGACATTTATAAGATAAAAAATGTAATTCTCTTCTTTTATTTTGATGTATGTAGTATTTTTTTTTACGTAGTTAGGCGTAAAATGCTTGTTTGTGTATTTTGTAGCAATATGGTAGGATTGTTTTGTTTAGATTATAAAGTCAAAAAAGAGAAGGATTTATATTTGATTATAATTTTAAAGTTTCTTAATCTAAATATTTTGTAGAATATAGTCGTTTTAATTAGAAATAAAGTTTTTAATGTGAAAAAATCGTAAAAATGATTGCTTTTTTTAAAAAATGATGTATAATAACGTTCACAAATGTGAAAAAGTATAATATAATATTATTGGAGTAGAGGAGGATTTATAATGTTAATTGGATTTAAAGTCAAGAATTTTAGATCATTTGATGACATGCAACATTTTTCAATGGTTGCAGGAAAAACTAGAAATTTTCCGGATCATATAGCAAATATTGATAATGTAAAAGTATTAAAGTTTAGTTCAATATATGGTGCTAATGCATCTGGAAAGTCTAATTTAGTTTTAGCTATTGAATTAGGAAAAAAGTTGTTATTAAATGATATTCAGGGCCTTTTTTCAAATCAATATTTTAGGATAGACGAAAAGAATAAAGATATACCTTCTTATTTTGAGTATGAAATTGAAAAGAATAATAACTTATATTCTTATGGTTTTGAGGTGAATATTGATAGAAAAGAGATAGTTTCAGAGTGGCTTATTGATATGACGAGAAGCAATCCGTTCGTGATATTTGAAAGAGATGCAGTTAATAAGACCATTGGGACAGATTTAAAAATAAAAGATGTAACTGATAAAAATAGATTTGATGTTTGTAAAAGTGATATATTAAATAATAATAAAATATTTTTTCTTACTGAAATGACAAGAAGAATACAAATGACTGATAAGGAAACTTCTTCATTTATTGATTTTGTAAATGTTTTTGACTTTTTTATAAACGATTTGCAGTTAGTATTACCTAATCAAAGTAGAAAGATTAAGTTTAATTATTTTTCACAGTTTAAAAATGATATTAAGCCTTTATTAAAAATGCTTGGTTTAGATATTGATGATTTATTAGAATGTGAATCTAATATGTCAGAAATTAATGATAGACTTCCCGTTTCAGAATATAATAGACTCACAAATGATATAAGTCAATTAAGAAATAGAGCATCTAAGTTTGATATAACTTTAAGAATAGAAAATTGTATATATACAATAAGAGGTAATAATAAAGACGAAAATCTTGATGTTAAAGTTATAAAGTTAGTACATAATAATTCTAGTACATATTTTGATACTTATGACGAATCAGATGGAACACTTAGAATTTTAGAATTAATTGATATATTATTATCAGATAATAAAGTTTTCATTATTGATGAAATAGATAGAAGTTTGCATCCATCTCTTACAGTTAGATTTGTTAATACTTTTTTAAAACTTTTAAAAAATAGAAACGTTCAGTTAATAATTACAACACATGAATCAAGGTTGTTAAGTTATAATGTTTTAAGAAGAGATGAGGTATGGTTTTCTGAAAAGGAAAAAGATGGTTCAACAAAATTGTATTCACTAGAGCAATTTAAAGATGACGCTAGATTTGATAGAAAAATAGATAAAGCATATTTAGATGGAAGATATGGAGCAGTTCCTATTTTTATTGATTTTCCCGGAGTAGATAATGAGAGTAAAAACGAATAATAATTTTGCCGAAAGACCTAATGAACCTATGGTAGAAATGCCTAAGTACTTCTTAATATATGAAGGTGAAGTAACTGAGCCTATGTACTTTGATGGTGTTATAGTAAATAGAGATAAATTAGCAATAAATCAAACTTTATCTTTAATAAGTGTTCTTAGAAGTTTGGATGATTCATCTAAAAGCCATCCTAAATATGCATTAAAAATGGCAAATGATATTAAATCTCAAAGTATAGATAATTTTATTAGCAAAGAAAATTTATTTAAATCAATTACTGATTTTGTTATAAATGAAGATTTCTTAAATAAAGAAGAAGTAATTGATATAGCAGATAATTACATAAAAAATTATGCAAATGATTTAATAGATGTAAATGAGATAGGCAATATAATCATGGACATTTATAAAGATGATGTTTTCAAAGATATAGTTCCTAATATTATTGAATATTTGGAACTTCAAAGAATTATTTTAGATTATAATTCAAATATTGATGTCATTAATTTAATTGTTGATAGAGATAAAGGTAGCTTTAAATCAGAACAGTATGATGATTTAGTGCAAAAATGTAATGAAAACAATATTAAATTATACATAAGCAATCCATGCTTTGAAGTATGGTTACTAATGCACTTTGATGAGTTTGATAACTTAGATTTTGATAAGTTGTTAGAAAATAAAAGAGTTACTGCAAGTAAAAATTCAAGAAAATATTCTGATAAAATGCTTTCTGATATAATAGGATATGATAAATCTAATTTAAATTTTGATATGTTTGTTGATAAGATTGATGAAGCTATAAAAAGAGAAAAAAATTATTGTGAAGATGTAGAAAAATTAAAAGATAATGTAGGGTCAAATATTGGTGTATTAATAGATAATATGAGAAATTAAAGTTGTACTGCGCATCTTTTATTGTACATAAAATTTATAGCAAAAAGAGAATAACACTTGTGTATGTAGCAGTGAATGTTATGTCTTAAAAAGATTTAGTGGAATAAGAAGAAAAATAGAAAATGAAAAAGAAAATATGTATATGCGAAAAGAACCTATTGGTTCTTTTTTTCATATACTACACTAGAGGTGATTTATATGGCTTTAAAAGGTGTTGTAATTGATGCCGGACATGGTGGTACTGATGGTGGAGCTAGTGGTAATGGTATTGTTGAAAAGAATATGACTTTAGATATTAGTAAAGCTATGTATGATGAATTTAAAAGATTAGGTATACCGGTTTATATGACAAGAACTACTGATGAGACTTTAAGCCCTAGTGAGCGAACAAGAAGAATACTAAATGCCTTTGGAAGTGATAAGGATGTTGTTGTTATAAGTAATCATATCAATGCGGGAGGCGGAAATGGAGCTGAAGTTATATATGCTTTGCGTAATGATGAGAAGTTATCTTCTAAGATCTTAAATGAACTTGCTAAGGAAGGACAAACAATAAGAAAGTATTATCAAAAGAGGGGAACAACAAATTCTAATAAAGATTATTACTTTATTCATCGTGATACACCAAATACCGAAGCAGTTATTGTTGAGTATGGATTTTTAGATACTAAAGCAGATGCGGATAGGTTAAAGAAGAATTATAAAAATTATGCTTTAGCAGTTGTTGAAGCTGTTTTAGATTATAAAGGAATTGTACCTGAACAAACTGATTATTATACAGTTAAAGCAGGTGATACTCTTTATGGTATTGCAAGAAAATTTGGTACAACAGTTGATAAATTAAAAAAATTAAATAATCTAAGTAGTAATAATCTTGCTATAGGGCAAAAACTGCTTGTTACAGACGAGTTACAGGAAGAGGGAGTATATACAGTCCAGAAGGGTGATACGCTTTACTCAATAGCTAAAAAGTATAATACAACTGTTGATAAACTAATGATGATGAATAATCTAAGTACGAATATGTTATCAGTGGGGCAAAAGTTAGTTATACCAGAAAGTGTTGGATTAAATACTTATATAGTAAAATCTGGTGATACTTTATATTCGATTGCAAGAATGAATAATACAACAGTAAGTGCTATTAAGATAGCTAATAATTTAACAAGCGATATTTTAAGTATTGGTCAAGAGTTAATTATACCAAGTTAAGAGGATAATAGAAATTATCCTTTTTTTGTGGGAATTTAAAGTAATTTAGAATTTGGTCGTTAACATATATGGTAGGAGGAGAGGCTAGTGAATTATTATGATGAAATAAAAGAACAAATTATAAATAATGAAATTACTAAAAAAGTAAAAGATTATAGTAAGAATAAAAGTGATTTAACCACATATTACAT
>CAMWQX010000115.1 GCA_947176475.1 uncultured Bacillota bacterium | reverse complement strand
CTACTCTGTAAAAGGTAGTGATGGAGTCTAAATCACACCTTTCAGGTATTGAGAAATCAGTGTTTACTTAGGGCCTCCATAAGTTGCAAACCCATTACTAGCACTGAGTTTATGAAAACGATGTTACTATTGGAACTTTTACTACCACAGTAAATGAATTTAAAAAATCTAATTATTATCAAGTAGCTGAATTATTAGACTACTACAAATTTGATGCCACAACGGGTAATTTAATAACTGATAGTACTAATTTTAGGGAAAATGCTCAGACTTCAATTGAACTTATTTCGCGAACATTCTCTTCGGAACTAAGAGACAATGTCCTAGTTTTCAAAGAAAATGGTGTTCAAAAGCAGCTTACTGAAACCGAATTTAAAACGGCTTATCCAAATATGTATGGATACTTATTCCTTAATTTCACATATGATGAAGATGGCAATGTCATAATTGGAAGATTAGCTGGAAATCATCGTGCTAATGAAGGAACTAAGGTTGGACATGAAGTAACTGATCAATTTAATATTTATGTTGATGAATCAGGAACTAATCTTGAAAGAGCAGCCGTTATACTTCCAAAAACGGAAGTTGATCCTAAAATGTATTATGTATATGTTGCCTATGAGAATTTACAAGGAGTAGGTCATGTTAACAATGATCCAGATACCTTAATTACGAAAGCGGAATTCCCAGAACAATGGAATCAAAATTCCCATATGACAATGATGGATTTTGATGATCCTGAATATGGAATAGACATCGAAATACCTATATTATCAAATGAGGGTGACGATAACGAAATTATCTATGACAACATTGAAGGTAAAGCTGATTTCGCAATGACAATTTCTGATACCTTTAAATTTGAAAATAAATATTCATATGCCATTTATTATCATGCAAATACTGAAGATAGTATATCTAGCATAAATTGGGGAAATCCTGTTCAAACTGATAAAAGCACAAATAAAATATTCGATGTAAAAAGTGAAATATTCTCTATGACTGAGCGTACAGATTTAGAGCCACTTGAGACTACCTTAACTGTTGAAACGCTTAAAGGCGTTGCGCATCCTAAAGGATACTATAAAATAGTTATATCTTACACGAATAATGGTGTTACAAATACTGGTGAACAAACATTTAGGGTAGATGGAAAATACTATGGTCTAGTTTTAGATAAAGATAAAACTGATGAATTATCTTATATTCTAAATTTCCCACAAACTAAAAATATCGTCTTCGATGGATATTATATTAGTAATTATGACAATATTAATATTCGTATTATTCAAGAAAACTCCAGTGGAGACATTGAATTAACTAGAGAAAAAACTAACAATACAAGTGGAAAATTTAAAAATAATGGAGATGATAAGTTTACTTACGAAATTGCTCGTGAAAAGATAGATGATAATCATTCCATCTATACATTCCGCTTAACCAATATTAAAGACAAACCACAATCTGCTCCATACCATATATATTTCACATACAAAGAAGATGGTGGAGAAGAGGCAACAACTACTGTTGACTTTGTTGTTAATCCTGCAACATATATATGGGAAGTCGATGAAGAAGACGTACCAACCGCAAATGGTCGTGTCCAATACTTCACAAAAGAGATAAATACGACATATATTGAAGATTTAAATCAATTTGAATTTAAAGTAATGGGCTTTAATGGTACAGATTATGTCGATGTATCATCGAAGGAATCTAAAAATAAAGAATTCGAATCTGTTGAATTAATTGATAAAGAATGTACAGGCTTAGATTGTACAGCTAAAGTCAAAATAACTCTAAAAGAGGATACAGATAAGAAAAAAGATTATTATCTTGTTTCTGAATACTTAAATAAAGATGATGAAACAGATATAAGTGATTTGGATGCTTTATTTGCTTGGGATATTGAACGTGTTAGAATTACGGGTTCATATTATGATCCTGTTGCTAACCAAGATTATGTAGTTGATGGTTTCTTTAAAAATGTTGAAGATACCACAATTGATATAACATTAAATACTGTTAGAACTGATGAAGTTCATTGGGAATTAAATAGATCATGTTTAAGTAGTGGGTATACTTGTGAAGTAAACAATCCTAACACTACTAAATATAACAACTTTTTAACAGAGGTTTCCAATGGAAATAAACATCTAAAACTAAGAGTTAATACTGATTATCTAAAAGCTCATAGTGATGAGTTCCAAGTTCAAAAATACTCACTTGTCTTATATTTCAATGAATCTGATTATAAGATTTATACATTAGAAGTTCATGGCAACTATGTTTTAGTTAAATTTGGTAATAGTTTGATTTATTCAACTACTACGGGAGCAAATGGAACGAAAAATGTTGATGGCCTATTCAAAAATAAAAATGGTTTCATCTACGTACCAGTTACCATTATTGGAGTAGACTATAATAATCCGGCAGTTAATGTTTATTTAAAAAATGCCAATGGTACCATTGATTATCTAGGACGACCATTTGAATTTGATCCAAAACAATTTGTTGAAGAACATGCCATTGATATCAAGTATCTAGCAAGCTCACAAAATATTGCCGTCAGTCAAGATTACTACTTAATGGTTGAATATAATAATGGAGAAGAGACATTCAGTGATCGTTTAGATTTCCGTCTAAATGAAAAGTATTTCAATTATGAAATATCTGCACCTACCTATAATCCTAATCCATTAATTCCAAATAAAGGTGGAAAAATAACCTTCAGAATAACGACAGAAGATATTCCAAACATTCAATTTGGTCCTAATGGTAATGAAGCTTTAAGTGAAAAAAATACCATGATGAAAAATGCGCAAATACTAGACAATAAAGGAAATGATGTAACAGCTAAATTTACTAAATCTGTTGCTAATGCCGAGGGTAACAATACCTTTGACTTAACTCTAGCCTTTGCCGAAGGTGCTATAGATCCTGGCGATTATACCTTAAAGATGGCCTATGAACTAGATGGCTTGGGATATAATCTAATTAAAGAAAAAGCCTTTACTATCGGTAATTATGCTAAAGAATTAGAAATAAGTCGTGTTGAAATTATTTCTACGACAACTGATAATCGTATGCATAAAAATGTTGACGGAACATATCGTCTACACTTTGAATCAGCATATAATATCAATCCAGGACTTATCGTCACAAAAGTATTCAATGGTGAAAAAGATATTACCAACAAATTTGCTATATCTGTTCAAGACCATCATATTGACATAAAATACAGTGCATCAACTAACTTAGATGCCGGAGATTATAATGTTGTAATTAGTTATCAAGATGAAGATATGCCTGAAGCAGCTACAACAGTAACTCAAGGAATTAAATTATATGGTAACTATAAACAAATTGATTTATCTAATCTAAATTCTAGTACACCAACTATTTATGCTGATAGAGAAAATCAATATTACACATTTGATGTAAATAAACAGCCAATTATTGACGACATAGCAAATCTAAAATGGATAGTAACCGATATTGATGGTGATGATGTTACTAGCAAATTTAAAATTACTAATAATCTAGGAAATACTGAAGAAGGGGATAATTTCAAAGTTGAAATAATACCATTTGCTACACCAGTGGGAACATATCGTATTCGTCTATATCTTTTAGCCGAAGGTGCTCAAGATAAAGAAGAAGAGAGAATGTATTCTAATCCTATGGATATCACAATTGATGATACATATTATAAAATTAATATGAATAATACATCAAGCATTTCTCAAGTTAAAAACTATAATACCAGTGATAAAACATCAATATATGACCGAGATGGTGCTAAAGGAGAATATCGTTTCACATCCACATATTCTGTTAGTGACCTTTCGAAATATACTGTAGCAGTCACTGATACTAAGGGTAAAATTATTAAAGAATTAGATAATGCTATTACTAATAATAATGGAACATTATCTGTTGACTTTAATACTGGTGCTTTAAGTAATATTGGAGATTATAAAGTAATGATTTGTATTAATCATTTACCATACACCGGATTAAATATGAAAGTAGTTAAATTTATTCCTGTTACTAAAGTTACCTTAAAAATCAATAATACAAATGTCGGTTCATCTTATACAGCTTATAGTAATACCACTTATAAAACCGAGTTTGTTGTTGAACCAACCAATGCTACTAATAAAAATTTCACATTAAAATCAAGCAATACTAATGTTGCAACAATAAATGGAACAAATATTGTAACTAAAAATGGTGGTTCATCAAAGATTACATTAACAAATGGTGATCAAACAATTGAAGTAACATTAAATGTTCAAGATCGTTTATCATCAAGTGCTTATACAATTAACCACACTGATAAAACAATATATGTTAATACTATAAGAACTAAACAATTAACAAAGAATGAATTTATAAAGAATATTAAAGGTTACACATCATACCAGATACTAGACGCCTCTAATAAAGATATAACTAGCACTGTTACAAATATTGGTACTAGTATGGGTCTAAAAGTTAGTGGAGTCACATATAAAATAATAGTGATAGGTGATGTAACTGGAGATGGTAAAATTCAAATAAATGATGTATCCATGTTATTCCAACACATAATTGGAAAGAAAAAGATAACAGATAAATATAAATTAAAAGCCGCAAGTATTAGAAGACAATCATCTATTACAGCAGCTGATGTTGCTAAATTATATCAATTTACTATTGGTAAAATATCAGCATTATAGGTAAATATAATAATATGAAGAAGATATTATGGATATTAATTTTAACATTATCTTTTCCTATTATGACCAATGCGTTAGAAGAAGGAATAAAAATAAATTGCCAAGAAAGCAATGAAGAAACCAAATGTAAAGTAATTGGTTATTCTACATATGAAGTAAGTGGCATTGATTATTCTTTCTCTCTAGCTGATGGTTTTAATTTAAAAAAGTTTAATGTTGATGAATCATGGATTGGAGAAGAATATAATCATCGAATAATATTATATAC
>CAMWQX010000114.1 GCA_947176475.1 uncultured Bacillota bacterium | reverse complement strand
TCTTTTAAAGAATAATTAAATGTAATAACAATAGGTTTATCTAAATTCTTATGTTATTCAATATTCTTAATTAACTGCTTTTTGTTTTTCATAATAAATTGCGAGGACACGTAGATTAATTCATTACTATTTCGGTAAGTATATCTTAGATAATAATACTCACTATTGTTAAAATATCTGTTGAAATTGACAAATAGATTTAAATTACATCCACTAAAGCGATAAATACTTTGCCAATCATCCCCCACTACAAAAACCTTGGCCTGAGTATATTTTATAATTTCATTTATTAAATCATATCTAACTTGCGAGGTGTCTTGAAACTCATCTATAATGATAAACTTATAAGGCAAATTGGCATCTTTAACATTCTTGATAGCTTTGATAATCATATCATCAAAATCAATTTTATTTAAACTATTTAACTCATTTTCATAAATCATATAGATATCCAATATATTGTGAATAATATCTTTTTCCATAAAATAAGTCTTTTTATAAATATAGAATATATCTTTTATAGAATAATTATTACATTTGGCTAATTTTATAAAAGTTGATATAAGCTTCTTTAAACTCTTATACTCACTTGTCTTTAAAACATTCTCAATTGAAGTCTCTGTATAAAATACATTCTTAAGCGCCCTTACTCTTTTCTTATTAAACCTTATAAATGACTTAAAATATTCATCGATAATAAAATCTAAATAATTATCATTAATTATTGATATATTATCGTTATTTAATAATTTTAATCCTAGTTTATGAAAAGTCTTAACCTCAATATCATAACCCTGTTTAAGCAGTTTTTCATATAAACTCTTAACTGTTTCATTAGTAAAAGATATACATAGTATCTCTTCTTCTTTTAATCCTTTCACATTTATCAAATATTTTATCTTTCCCATAATTGTAAGAGTTTTGCCAGCCCCTGCTCCAGCCACAACTAAAGTTGAATCTGCCTCACTTTTAATCGCAGCTATTTAAGTATCATCTAATTGATTGCCATTTATTAAAAATAAATCATCCATTTATTTCACCTCCTATAATATATGTTCACGAAAAAAAGAAGAATTACTTCTTCTTTTTTAATTTATTTTCTTAAATTCATCTTTATTTATTGAATAAAGATATGTATTGGCTTTCTTTTTATACTTATTTTCAATATAATCCTTATATCCTTTTAACTGATTATTATATTCCTCACTATTGATATTTGAAAGTTTATAATCAATTATATCAAAGTGATCAGGATATTCCACTAACAAGTCAATAAAGCCATGAAATGAAGCCTCTTCGCTTTCAAAGTGAATTTCATGCTCTTTATAAATTAAGGCATCTTTTATATTCCTTGTCTCTTCATGATTCAAGAAATTTCTTATCTTATCCTTATATTTCTCATCAATTTCTAAATCATCCATATTATCATTATTAAAATCATATACTTCAAAGACATAATGCATAAATGTACCAAAATCCAATTTACTCTTTAATTCTTTATCAATAACCTTAGATAATCTCTTAGAAAAATGTTTATTCTCTAATAGACTATTATCAATACTAACTTCTTCCACCTTGATAACGTCATCGATATTAGGTATCTTATCTTTATAGTTAGATGAATAAACCTCATTATAATTGGTATTAACACCTAGACTATCTATATCAATCTCTCTAATATAACTATTCAATTTATTTTTTAATAAAGAAAGTAAATACTGATAAGAATTAGCACCATCTAAATCATCAACACTAACACTTCCTTCAATAGGAGCAATTTTATCATCTAGATTAGTTACCATAATATATTTCTCTTTAGCTCTTGTTAATGCCACATAGAACAATCTAATCTTTTCTGATAACTCCTCAATACTTTCTTGATAGTTATATAAAGTATTTACAAAAGTTTCACCTCTACCATTGTCATAAAAAGGTGTAATAATTCCCCATTTATTAGAATATTTAAATTTTGAATGACTAACTTTTTTATTAAAATTGCTAGATAAGAAAGGTAAGTAAACATAATTATACTCAAGTCCTTTAGATTTATGAATCGTCATAATCTTAACGGCATTTCCTGAAGCTTTAGATGCTGACATCTTGATATCATTATCACCATGTAATACCTCTTCAAAATAATCACTCATGTCATAGATATCCATGCCAAATTTATTTAAGGCAATTGCATTATTAATAAAGTATTCCAATTTAGACAATCTTTCCTCTATATTACCCACTGTAACTAGTTTGTTAACTATATCAAAACTTTCAATAATATAAGATAAGATTTCTTTATTAGACATTCCATCAATTACCTTAGAAATATCTTCACATTTTAAATATAATTCACTTTGTTCCCAAGATTCTTGAGTAAATATATCAAAAATTTCTTTATCACTCATCTTTGATACATAAGATCTAGCAATAGATAGAAAATAATGTTTAAAATTAGCGTCTTTAATACCTTTTTTAATGCATATTACTAAGTTGATAATATTCTTTAATATATATATTTCATCTTCATCTTTTATACTGACATCTTTATCAATCGTTGCCGCAATATGATTAGTTTCTAAAACCTTCTTTACTAATTCAAAATTCTTACCCTTATCAACTAAAATAACAATATCGGAAAACTCTATATCACGACTCTTAAGACCATCTTTAGTTAGATAGACAACTTGTTCTTTATTATTTACTCTTCTTAGGATATCTTCTGCCATAATAAAGCATTCTAATTCGTCATTTTTAAAGCCACTTTTTTCATTCTTATAATTTAATATTTCCATGTTATAGTCACTTAATTGTTGCTCATTATATGAAGTATTGCCAAAAACCATTTCATGCTCTTCTTTATATTTCGCTCCACCAATTTCATCAAACATGATATTATCAAATATTAAATTAATATTATTTATGACTTCGTTTCTTGAACGGAAATTTTTATTTAAGTCAATCTTAAATCCCTTTAATCCTTCTTTATATTTATCGTATTTTGATTTAAAAATATAAGGATTAGCATTTCTAAAACGGTAAATCGATTGCTTAATGTCTCCCACCATATATACATTATTATTTTCAATAAATGATATAAAAGTCTCTTGAATATCATTAGTATCTTGATATTCATCAATCATTATTTCAAATGTCTTATTTCTAATCTCTTCTGCCACTTCTGGATTATCTCTAACTAACTCAATAGCTTTAAGAGCAATATCATTAAATTCATAAGCATTATGTGAAGTCTTAAATTCCATAATTCTCTTATCTAACTCTTTTAAAATTCTAATAATGACTTCTACATAATCCTTTGTTGAAAAGTAATGGTTTATTAACACCTTCTTAGGTTCAACAACTTTCTCTTTTAACTCTTTGCGAACCTTATCAATTTTTTCTTTAAGTTCCATTCCATATTCTGAATAAGTCTTATCAGATTTTATTGGCAATTTAAAATCTAAACTCTCCAACACTTCATCATAAGTGAGTGCATTTCTTATTCCTTCTGTTGCTTGCATCATTAAGGTTAATTTATCACCATCAATAATTTCATCATCTAACTCTTCTAGTAAAGAACATAACTTGCCACATCTTTTTAATATATATTCTTCAAATTCTTGAAATATCGCATTAACATAATCTACCTCATAATAGCTACTCATATAAGCATCTAAAAATTCCTCACGATTGATTAGATTAATTAAACTATGATAAATAGTTATAATTGATGCCTTAATATCTTTATCATCTTTAACTGTTAAGTCCTTAATTAAAGCTTCAAACTTAGCATCATGACTTATATATAATTCATCAAATATCTCATCAATTATTTTCGCCATCTCGGTATTAACTATTGCTGCATCGACAATCGTGAAAGTTTTATTAATATTCAACAAATAATTATATTTTTTTACTAAACTTTGGGCAAAGGAATCAAACGTTGTAATATATGCTGAATCAATTAATTCTCCTTGTTCTGCCACTTCCAGATTTTCATTTATCGTCTTTCTAATACGCTCCTTCATCTCTGCGGCAGCATTATTAGTAAATGTCAAAATAATAAGATCATTGACATTAACGCCTTCTTTTAACTCTCTTAAAACACGGGTCTTTAAAACGGTCGTCTTACCAGATCCCGCACCTGCTGAGACGATAATATTGGTATTCTTCTTATCAACAGCAAGCTGTTGCTCTGGTGTTAAACTACTCATTATCGTCATCTCCCTTGCTAATTATTACTTTATTGATATCACGCGGCCTTCGATAGCAAATGTCTCGATATTCACAAAACTTACATCCATTAACTGTTCCATAGTTAATATCAATTGGTTTAATATCAAATCTTGCTTCCACAACTTTATCAATACAATTTAAGATTAATCCTTCAATCATATCATTTATTTCATCTCTTTTAGCTACATCTAATATTCTATTAGTATTCTTTATTCCTCCATAAGACTTTGTAACTTTCATACTCTGAATAACTTCTGATGCCTCATATGTATCATCAAATAGAGCAATAACACTTTCATCATTAAAGGTAATACCATCTAATTTTAATTTCTTCTTTTTCTCTTCTAAGGCATCTTTATTTGGTTCATACTTCATATCTAAATTTAAAATATGTTGAAGATATAGACCAGCTACTTCAATATTATTATCAAGTTGTTTTAAGAGATATAGATATATTGGCAATTGGATATCGATACCAAATTCAAAATAATCTTTGTTAATTGTTTGGGAATTACTTGTCTTATAATCAATTATAATGACATTTTTATCATGAACCAATATTTTATCGACAAAACCCTTAATTGTCGTTTGAATCTTTCTTTTTATTGGTATTTCAATCTCTTTTTCCATCCATACTTCTTTATGACGAGAATGTTTATATTGATTCTTTATGGCATCTATTACAAAATGTATCTCATCCCTTAAAACATTGATAAAGAATTCCTCTTTAGGTGTTAAATTTGGTTTATATTCTTTAATATAGTTATCATATACCTGATCAA
>CAMWQX010000113.1 GCA_947176475.1 uncultured Bacillota bacterium | reverse complement strand
GTATTATTGATGATAAATCCTTCTTAAGTAGTTTAAATTTAGTACCATTTGAATATACTTTAACCGATAGAGATATCAAAAAAAATTATAGATTAGAAGAGTAAAAAGACCTTATAGGTCTTTTATATTGAATTAAATTAAATAAAATTATATAATAAAATAACTTAGAGGTGATTATTAATGAAACTTAAAAATCGTAAAAAAACTATTGCTCTTTTTCTTTCTTTAATGTTAGCAACTACAGGTTGTAGCAAGGCTGGGGAAACAGATGTTAAAGAGGGATACCAAGATAAAATTGAAACAGTTTTAGAATATAATAAACTATATTCGGGAACTAGTGCTTTTGAAAAAAATAAATTTACTTATAATGATTTTTATAATACTTTCTTTTGTGCTGCTATTGAAAATATGACAGATGAAGAATATTTAGACTTTTCTAAAGAACTTGACCGAGTAACAACATATAACTATGAAATGCGTGATTTATTTAACTGTATAGATAATATGCTTGTCCTTGATAAAAATGCGGTTGGTTATGGCTTTTATTTGATGATTCTTAATCAATTAGAAGACTCATCCCTTAATTCGCATCCCGAGACCTTTTTCCATATCAATACCTTAAGAACTCTTGTTAATAATGATGCCGAATTCTTTTCTAGCATCTTCTCGCGTGATATCAATAAAGTTATTGATTGTATATGCCAAAATACCCATGTTCAAGACCGTGCTTTAGTAGAGGAATTGATCTTAAAACTTGATCAATATTATGACGTAAGCACGCCATATGATTATCAAGAACAGAAACTTGCTGAAATGTATGAAATACGTATTCAAGAAATTATGAATATTATCGTCAAAACCAAGTGTGAAAGTGATAAGGTATTCAGTCAAACCTTATATGCTAAGTATCTTAAAGAAAGTAAATATTACAATCAATCTGATGTATTCATCTATCAAAGCTTATTTGGTTTAAATGGCTATGTTATAAATGATAATTATCCTAATTTCCCATATCGTATGCCTATAACTCATCATGACTTATTATCAGATACTTCAATAGCCGAAGCTAAAAGTCATGCTGTTGAACATTATATCTCTTATGCAACTGACAAAGCTACCAAAGATTATGAAAAGAAATTCTTTGATTTATTTGTTATGCTTCTTGATGAAGATGCCTTAGGAAGTTATAGTTCTGATTATAAAACGAGCGAAGAGATGCGCTCTTCAATATATGAGAATTTAAAAAGTCACTTTGCCTCTGAAGAAGAGTTTGATACTTTCTTCTTAAGTTTCTATTTAGAAAAGCCATCTGCCCAAGAATTCTATTTAAAATTATTCAATGACCGTCTTAAAGATGATGGTATAACTTACTATGACTTTATCCGTTATACGGCTTTAATTAAATATATTGATGATAACACGACAACGCGTTTTCATGAGCAAGATATCGATGTCTTCTTTACACTACCTATAGCATATGGTGATTTAGTTAAGATGCCTCAAAGTGAATATGAAGAATATGTTCATCCATACCAAGAAAATTGGCTATTTAATTACCAAGTACCATATCACCAATATCTCGAAGAAGGATATGATATTCTTACTCATAATAATCTAGGATTTAAAGAGTTTTATAATCCTACTTGCCGTATTGGTTATGACTATGGCTATCTTTATGCGCGTTATACGAGTCCATATGTAACGAGTGATCTCGTTTCTCCAAAAGAGGGCACATATAATGGATCTAAAGTGATTTATTATGAATACCCAGAATTCTATGAAGATGGCGAAGCTGTTGAAACTTTTAAAAATATCGAAGATGAATTTACCATCCGCACTGTTCCTGGCTTTAAAGTCGAAATAACGGATCCAGAAACAGGAGAGCCCAAATACATTTATATTGTTTCTATTGGTGGTTCACCTGACGATTTCCCAAGTGTTCGCTTTGGAACCTTCTACGCGAACTTTGATAAAGCTAAAAATTTATTACTTGGAGGTACATATGAATAGATTTGTTTTTATGGGAAACTATATTGAAAAGAAGGGTAATCGTGAATCCCAAATATATTATGATCAAGTGTTAGATAAATTTTATCGCCTGCCATATGATGACTTGAGAAAAGTAGGCGAGGGATTTGAATACACTGATGAATTCTTTTCGGAAAAATTTGAAGATCCCTATATTATGGGATATGAAATAACTAATCCCGATGAGTTAAAAGCTTTAAAAACGATTCTTGATTTTAAAAAAGAAAAGGAAAAAGTCCAAGAAACTTTTAGTTCTTCTCCTAACGACAATCAAACAGAAGTAATTGAAAAAGAAAATACCGAAGAAGCAACTATCGAAGATGAAAAAAAGAATAAGCCTTATAAAAAAGCGATTATTGGAAGTATCATTGTTCTTGCTGCATGTTATGCTCTATATCATGCTTATACTAAATATGAACGTCCTATTAAAGCTAAAATTAATAGTGGTATCGAAACTCTATCCAATAAAGAGGAAACGAAAGATAAGTATCTCGAAAAGATATCTGATGCTATCATCCTAAATAATAGCATTCCTGATGATATTAAAACTTTATGGATAAATGACTTTACTTGTCTATTTAATCAAGACATCTTTATGCTTAAATCTCATCATAATAAAATCGTTAACCGTCTAAATGAAGGAGACTTTAGCAATCTAAATGAGGATAATTATATTTCTACTTTGAGTCGAGTAATATTTGGCGATGATTATAGTATCTATCTCGGAATAACTCATCAACTAGATGATGCTGCCAATAAAAAGGATAGAGATTCAATCAACTCCATCTTATTCGGCTATCTATCTTTAGGTATCGATAATGATTTGTTAAAAGAGACCCTTCTTTTAGGAAAAGACCAATACATCAACATTTTAGCTCAAACCTACGATGTAACTTTAGAAGAAATCGAAGAACTAACCAATTTGTTAGATAAATATTATTGTGCATCTGATGAAGATAAAAATGCTATTTACTTGGAATATACGAAAAAAGTCGGGGATATTCTTAGCCATTATTACTTGACAAAGGATAAAATAAGTGAATGCGATAGGTTCATTTTGGCAAGCGATATTTATAATCGTGATGCTCTAGATACTGATGCAGCATCAAAATCCGTGGAGATAAATAATAACCTATTTAACGAGTATATCATCGTCAAAGTTCGCGATAATACCTATGGCAATTATAATCTTTACTTTGATCCTGAATCAGGGTATGATGAGTCAATACCTTTCTATCGCGATAAAATAATTGAATTATTTGAAGCCAAGGGAAGCAATCTCGATTATAATGATCCTGATGCTCGTTTCTTAGTCTATCTATATGTCCTAAGTTATAAAGATACCTTCTTTATGGAAGACAAAAAAGAATTATTTACATCAGAAACTTCCGAAGACTTAGCTTTACATATCATGCGAACTGTCTTTAATGAATTTGATGATGTTAAAGTGAATATTGAGTTTCTTTATGGTTACCTTTCTAATGGCAAAATCAATTTTGATGAGATGTTTAAAGAAATTGGTTACTTCGGTAGTGATTCGGTATCTGTTCCTTTATTAATTGAATACTTAAGATGTCTTAATCATGAAGTCTTAGATGGTCGCTTAAGTGAGACTGCTTACCAAGAACAATGGGAAAAATTCAAGAAAGGTATCATTTTCACCGATGAACTTAGTGAATTTATTGAAGCCTCCGTTAAGAATGATGAATCTATTTTTAGTGAATTTAAATTGCCAATATCAACACTAGAATGTACCAGTGATGAAATAAAAAAATACACTTATGAACCAAGCGGATATTAAAAAGAAGGAAACTTCTTTTTTTTATTTTACAAAAAAGCTAAAGTATGATATTATACACAACTAAAAGAGGGGGATTACTATGCCAAAAAATAATAAAGACGATTGGGCTTCTGATTATGATTCATCAAAATATGCTCTTGAAAGCAAACCTTTCGATGTCTTCTTAAAAGTATCGATGGGAAGTTCCATAGCTATCTTTGTTTCCGTTATCTTATCATTCTTCGGAGTTGTTACACTACCAATATTCTTAGGTATTGTTGCCATAATTGTACCATCCGTATTTATATCCGCAACTAAATTAAAAAACAATATGGACAAAAACCTTAAACGTCATATGTATGAAGCTAATATGCTTTGTAAATATATGCGCGAAGCCTTAACTAAGGAACATAAGATAGATCAAAATACGGCTTATTTTATCCAGGAAATAAGAGAAGCCAATATCGATATGAATCATGATAATTTGTTAAATCTTAATCAATTAATTTATCTTATTAACCAATACTATTATGAGAAAATAATTAATAAATCAAGCAATTTATCTCGTCATGAATTAGTTATAAAAATATTAGATCAAGTAAAATTATATTTAGATAATACTCATGCTGATTTAAATAGTACTTTTGATTATAAAGATGCTGAAATTATTATCAATGGCTGCATCTTTATTCCTGATGAAGTCAAAAAAGAGATATTAGATGATTTTTTCAAGTCACGTATTTCTACCGAATCTCGTGCTAGGTTTGTCGTTGAACCAATTGATGATTCCTTTGTAAGAGAAAACATTGAAAATTATTTTAACTCTAAAGAATTTACTTTAGCTAGCTTTGATATTAATGATATCAAAGGTTACGAGACTCTAGTTGCAGTTTATAAAAATTATGAAGACAATCCTTATCGTGATGCTTTTTTAGTAGAATGGGATTTAGAAGCAATTCGTGATGTTATGTCCCTTATTGTTCGTCGTTTTGGTCTTATCATTGAAAAAATGGATAATGAGTTATACCATTATAAAATGGTGGCAATTTTTATGTATAATTTATGTGCCTATGCCTCACTAAATAAAGTTGAAAAAGTAGGTATAAGAGAAATCATTAATACCTTCAAAAACTGGGATTACTTTGACCATAATTTAAAAATGGATATCGTCGATGCTATATTTGAAGAATTCAATCTTGATTATTCTATGCATCCATATCG